>CAMYJY010000113.1 GCA_947258835.1 uncultured Pirellulales bacterium | reverse complement strand
TTTTAGTGGCAGTATTGGGGAGGTTCCAGTCATTCCCGCGCAGGCGGGAATCCAGTAGCAGAGCCAGTGGTCTAGATTCCCGCTTGCGCGGGAATGACGTAGGAGTGCGGCTGGAATCCAGCGGAGAACCTGGTGCAAACTTGCTCCTTTTCTTCTTCTGGGAGAAAATCGTTACGAGCGTCGGTGCCACCCGCGCAGGACTTCAGTCTTGCGTTCACGATGCTTGAGACCTACCAGCTCAGCACCGGTAGCTGTGTAGTCACTGCACATGGGGGGCCATGATACATGTAATATGTGCAAAATGTCATAATTTGTCTACGATCTTTCAGAAACTGCAGATTTGGGCAATTCCAAAGTTTTTCCCTCCCGCGTCGCCGCCGGTGAGCCGGTGTGGTAGGGTTGGGATAGTACAGCCGTTTCTGAAAAAACGGCCGGAGGCCGTTCTTTCAGATTGAGTAAAGACCTCAAACTGAAAACGGGGCCTCCATGAAGCCGGTAAAGCCCGAGAAAACAGCCCCCGTTTCCGCACCGCGGCGACTGATAACGAAACCTGGTTGAGATGCGGATGGAGTGGGCTTTTCCGGCCCACATCGGCCAGCACTAGGCGTACCTGTTTTCACTTTAAGTAAAGACCCTTGGTAGGGAACTTGGCGCCGTTATCCGTCGGAGAGAAATTTGCCCCATGCCCGAATTTATTGGTTTTCTGTTCGTGGTCGCAGTGGTATTGGTGGTACCGTTGTCCCTCGTGGTGTTGCTGATCCGTATGCGGCGGGAACAGCAGGCGCAACTCAAGGAAATAAGCCGTGAGCTACGTGCCCTCCGCAAAGCAGTGGACCGTGCGGACGTACCGCGAACGCCCGTTCCAGAGCAGCCGCAGCAGCCTCAGCAGGAAGAAGAACCTGTAGCGGTAGAGACTCCCATGAGGCCGTCCTGCCCGCCGCCCAGCGAGCCCCAGCCTGCAGAGCCGACCGCGCCCTACATCGCGTCGACCGCCTTCCCAGCAGCCCCGGTAGCACCGCCCCGGCCGTCCCAACCGCGCCAGCCCTCGCCTTTGGAAACGGCTGCCCGGGAAACACTGCAGCGGATTTGGAATTGGATCATCGTGGGCGAGGAACATCTGCCCGCCGGCATGTCCGTGGAATATGCGGTAGCCAGCCAGTGGCTGCTGCGATTGGGAATTCTGATTCTGGTAGTGGGCGTGGGCTTTTTTCTTAAATACTCGGTGGAGCATGGGGTGATTGGCGAGATCGGGCGGGTGGCACTCTCTACGGCCACGGGCCTGGGCATGATGATCGCCGGCACGCGCTTGCTGGGCCGCAAATACCATCTCTTGGGACAGGGGCTGCTGGGGGGCGGTTTGGCCACGCTGTATTTCGCCGTGTTCGCCGCCGCCAATTTCTACCAGCTGATCGAACAAGCTCCAGCCTTTGCCCTGATGGTCGTCATCACCGCGGTGGCAGGCGGGGTGGCCGTGCGATTCAACTCGATCTTGGTGGCCGTCTTGGGCATTATCGGCGGCTACGGCACGCCGGTGATGCTGAGCGCGGACGTGGTGAATTTTTCCGCTCTGTACGGATACCTGCTGGTGTTGGGGATCGGCGTGTTGGCCCTCTGCTATTGGAAGAACTGGCGGCAAGTGAACTACCTCAGTTTTGCCGCCACGTACCTGCTGTTTTGCGCCTCGCTGCGGTCGTACGATGTCAGCCAGTTTTGGGAAGTCATGCCCTATCTGACGAGCTTTTTTGTCCTGTTTTCTACGATGACGTTTTTGTACAAGGTCGTGAACGCCTCTCCGTCGAACCTGCTCGATTTGCTGGCCCTGTTGATCAACGCCACCGTGTTTTATGTCCTGTCCTATCAACTGGTTGCCGAGAAATTCAGCCGTGAGTCGGTCGCGACCATCACGCTCTCGCTGGCCGCTTTCTACACGGCGCACGTGTTCTACTTTCTCCGGCGGCGGCTGGTCGATCGTGATTTGCTCGTGGTCTTTATCGGGCTGGCCGGGTTCTTCCTGGCGGTCACGATGCCGCTGGTGCTGTCGCGGGAATGGCTCACTGCCAGCTGGGCGTTGCAGGCCTTGGTGCTGCTCTGGATCGCGGGAAAGATCGGCAGCGAGTTTTTAAGGCAGGTCTGTTACGTGCTCTACGCGGTGGTGCTGGTGCGATTTTGCTGCGTGGATTTGGGCACGCAATTCCTGCGCGGGCCAGCGACCGCTGACCTGGCACTGGCCAATTACATGAGTACGCTGGTCGAGCGGGTGGTGATGTTTGGCGTGCCCATTGCTTCGCTGGGAGGCGCGGCTTGGTTGCTGCGACGGCAGCAGAAACTGACCGGTATGGTCGATCCGGCGAACGATGTCGCGGGCTGGGTGCCCAGCGCCTGGGCGCTGCGGCTGGCCGTGGGGATGGGCTTGGCCATGTCGTTCCTTTATCTCCACCTAGAATTCAATCGTACCTTCGGGTACCTGTACCAACCAATGAAGCTGCCTCTGCTGACGCTGTTGTGGCTGGGGATGTGTGGGTTGTTGCTGTACGAGGTTTTGCAACGCAAAAATCAGGCCTGGACCACGCTCCTGCTGGTGGCGGTGGGCGGCGTGCTGGTGAAAATGTTGGTGTTTGATTTGCCTTCCTGGCAGATCAGCGGCCAGCTGCTTTATGGCGGCCCGTACTCCTTCCGCGATGCTATCCTGCGTCTGGTGGATTTTGGGGCCGTGGTAGGATTTTTGGTCGGCGGCTACGCCTTGCTGACCAGCCGTTCCCAATCCGTCGCCAGTCTGCTGGGATTTTGCGGTCTGGGCATGCTGTTCATCTATCTGACGCTGGAGGTGAATTCGTTCCTGAACACCTATGTGGCAGGCCTCCGCGCGGGCGGAGTCTCGATTCTCTGGTCGTTGTTTGCCTTAGCCCTCATTCTACGGGGAATCAGCAAGTCCCAGCGGATCCTCCGCTATCTGGGCTTGGCCTTGTTCGCGATTGTGGCCTGGAAGGTGTTTTTTGTCGACTTGGCGCGGCTCGATCCGTTCTATCGCATCGTGGCCTTTTTGTTGTTGGGGATGCTCGCCCTGTGTGGCTCCTTCATGTATCTCAAATACCAGGATCAGTTTGTCGAGCAGCGCTCGGAGGAGGAAGAGTCGTGAACCGGTGGGCCATTTTATTTAGTTTCGCCTTTGGGCTGGGCGTAGCATCGTGCGGGGCCGCGGAGTCCGAGTTTTGCTGTACGCGAGAGGTTGTTGTCCCCGCGCTGGCGGCGGAGGAGTTGGTGGCGGTACCGTTGGAGGCGGATGTTTATGGCGCAACCCAAGATCGTCTGCCCGACCTGCGATTATTGGACGACCGCGGCCACGCAGTGCCCTTTCTGTTACGTCAGCCACGAGCGACCCAGCCCGAAATCATCCCGATTGAGTTCTGGCGGGAAACCGAGCAGCAGCGGTCCGCCGATCTGAAGCAGGTCGAGTACCCCGTTGCCGCTTACCGCGTGGAGCAGGAGCCAGACAACCAGCAGACACTGCTGTACGTGGACACCCGTCGAGAACCGCTGACCTCGCTGGCCGTGGAAACGTCAGATCGCAATTTCAGCCGACGGGTCGCGGTCCAGGTGCTGGCCCGACCGGGGGGGCGCACCTCGTGGCGAGATATTGGTAGCAGCACACTTACGCGCATTGATTTTAAAGGCCTGCAGCAGGCCCATTTGACCGTCCGCTTTCCTCAGACTCGGCAGGTCAGCTACCGATTGGTGATCGACAACCGTGACAGCCCGCCACTGCAGGTCACAGGGGTCCAGGCTGCTGGAACGGTGCACGAACTGCTGTTCCTGGCCCAACCCCGCAGACGCTACCAAATCTGCTACGGCTCGCCCGTCGCCGAGGCTCCGCAGTACGACACCACGGCCATTCGGCAAGTGCTGGACGCGGGTTTCCAGCCTACCTTGGCCCAGCTCGGAGTTGTCGACTCCGCTCCGGACCCGGCCCAGGTCTTTCAGTGGTCGTCGCTGCTGAACAACCGCGGCCTGCTGCTGGGCACGATCACGCTGCTGGTGCTCGTGCTGGCTTGGGGACTCTACCGCGCGGTGCAACGTGTTGATGATTTGCCAAGTCCATAACGGTCTGGCAGGGATATCCGTGGGTGGCATCGGTTGGCGATAGCCTACCGATGTGACGCAGTCACCAGAGGTTCCCCAGCATCTGAGGTTTTCTATTCAACAAACAATGGACACGGTCGCTAAGCGATGTGTGTCATTTCATGCAGCATGAATTCTGCCACCGCGCCCTCCGTGGCAGCCTGGTAGTCTTGCAAGTGCTGATTTCTCATGTGGGCCTGCCACAGCTCGCGAGACTCCCAGTTCTCAAAAAACAAAAAAAGTGCTGGGTCTTTTCGGTCTTGGTGCAGGTCGTACTGCAAGCACCCTTCCTCGGCCCGCGTGATGGGCACCAGTTTTTTGAGCTCCGCCTGGACCAGCTCAATTTTGTCGGCTTGGGCTTTGATGTGGGCCACGATGGTTAACTTGGCCATGGTTTTGCTTTCCGTTTGATTCGCGGGTGGCACCCAACGCTGGTAACGATTTTCTCCCAGAAGAAGAAAAGGAGCAAGTTTGCACCAGGCTCTCCGCTGGATTCCAGCCACACTCCTGCGTCATTCCCGCGCAAGCGGGAATCTGGACCACTGGCACTGCTACTGGATTCCCGCCTGCGCGGGAATGACTGGAACCTCCCCAATACTGCCACTAAAATCGTTACCAGCGTTGGGTGTCATCCGGGTTTTAGGTCGTAGCTTACAAAGCTTCCATCCTACCGGCTGCAGCCGGTAGGATGTTACCCCAAACCCGTAAGTACGTGCTTCCCGACCACACGTCCGGTCTCTTGCAAGGTGTGGGCCTTGGTCAGCGTTTCGACACTAAGTATTCCTAAATTGCCCGTGACTGTGGAAATTAACGTGCCATCGTCGATCAGGGCCGACACCCGATTCAGCAATTCATGCTGCGTTTCCATGTCGTCCGTTTGAAACATGGACCGTGCAAACATGAACTCCCAGCTGAAGGAGAGCGATTTTCGTTTGCCCGGTTTGATGTTGAGTGACTCCGGGTCATCAATAAAGGCTATGTGGCCCCGCGGTTTGATCAGTCGGAGAATACCGGGGAAATGTCCGCTCGATCCGGTTAGCGAGGCCACGTAACGCGGCTGGATTTCCAAGCTTTGCATTTGCTCAAACAGCGACTCGTGATGATTGATCACGTGGTCGGCGCCTAATTTTTGGACCCACTCCGCCGTTTCCGGCCGGGACGCCGTGGCGACCACGGTCAACTTGGTGAGTTGCTTGGCAAGTTGAATCAGCATGGAGCCGACGCCGCCAGCACCACCGAGAATCAGCACACAATCGCCCTGGCCTCCTCCCTCCTGGAGCGCATAGCAGTCGAAGAGCATTTCCCAGGCGGTAATCGAGGTCAGCGGCAAACCGGCGGCCTCCGGGAAGTCCAGCGAGGCGGGTTTCTTCCCCACAATCCGCTCGTCGACGGCATGCAACTCGGCATGGGTGCCCTGTCGCGTGATATCACCAGCATAAAATACCTCATCGCCGACTTGAAAGTTTCTAACCTCACTGCCAACTTGGCGGACTACACCCGCAGCGTCGTAGCCCAAAATCTTGGTGCCGTTCTCCGGGGCGATGTTGTAGCGGACTTTCACGTCCACCGGATTGACCGAGACCCCACGCACCTCGACCAACAAATCCCGCGGTTGGAGTGTGGGGGGCTCGGCTTCAAATTCAATCAGTGCCTTGGAGGCGGTGATGGGACCGGGTTGGTTGTATCCTATCGCTTTCATGCTGCCTTCTTTCCTTGTGGCTCCGTGGATTTTGGTTGTAATTCGCTGACTATTTTTGCGATGAGAGTCGCAACATAAAGTTGTCCCACGACGGTTTGCATCCAGCAGGCGGTCTCCGCCAGTGCCGTACGGGGTGTGATATCGCCGTATCCCAAAGTCGACATCGTAACAAAACTGAAATAGGTGAGCTGTGAAAAAGCTGTGCGCTCAACGCCAACTACCGACAGTCGGTGATGTGCGGGAAAGCAAAAAGGGTCGTCCTCAATATATTCGATGGTCGAATAGACCATGGCCCATGTCAAGCCGATGAGCAGGTAGACGCAGATCGCGCCCACGACTGCGTGGACCGTTGCGCTGTAATCTCGCACTACGGAGATCAAGATCATCACAGCGGTAACGCTGGAAAAGAAGACAACGACGAGGTACTGCGTGACATCGAGTGGTTCGGAGTGTGTGAACAGTGCGGTCCAGCTGAGGCCAATGGCCAGCGTCCCCACCACCAGGCCTCCACGGAAAATCCACTTTCTTTCTCGATTCGCAAGCACTCCGGTGATGAATACCGTCGTGAGGCTGATGGTAAACAGCGTCCCTCCCCAATGCGTGGCTTCTACTTGAGGCCAAGCGATCAGCAGCAGTACCAGCGCTACCAGCAGGAAGGTAAATCTGTGTTTTGCAAGCAACGTGGCTGTTGTGTGCTGGCTCGGCATGGATCGAGTCCTCTGTTGGATGCGGCGCGGCAGAGGGGTGGGAAAAAAGGCCGGTGGGCATCATCGCACTGCTCGTGCGCGAAATCGAGTGTCCTTATCATAGCACACATTTTACAGGGCGGCACAGCCCGCCCTAGTCTGGAACGGAGGCCGCCAACCCCAATCCCGTTCGGCACAAGATTTGGGCAACCGTCTGCGTGTACCGACAGCAATTCACTCTCTTCTCAGCCTTTCCTGTGGCAGCAAATGAACCACGTTAATTTTTCGTTGATTGATTCGTTGTTTCCGTTGTTTCGTCGTGGTTCAAAATTTTCTGCTACTCGCCAACAACTTTCGTGCCGAACGGGATTGGGGCAAGCCAGCAGTGGCACCCGGAGACGTGCCCTTGGCTAGGCCTTGCCGCCCAGACTCCATTCGGTGGCATGCGCTTCGCTTGCCACGCGGCACATCTCGTCAAATTCTGCAGAGACTTCCGTTGCCTCTTCCCGCAATTCAAGCAGGAAACGCAGTTCGCTCTCGCGAATCTCCCCGTCGCTATACAGCATTTTCAAAAGATAATACTGCTCGCTGGAGTCAATCCGGCCATTTTCTAAGATGACTTCCTTGAGGATGGGGAAAAATAATGCGTCGAACTCGGGGCAAACTTCCTTTGCGCCGGCCAGCAACTGCACTAGAAAACTTACGTCGTCACCATCCAACTTACCGTCTTCGACCAGTTGGTGTCTGATGATCTCAACTTCGTTCTCGGTAATGCAGCGGTCTTCTAAGATGTGATTGAGCAGTTCGTGAAGCTTTGCCATCGTGAATTTCCTTGTGCATGTGTGGAGCGTGTGTTTACTGAAGCCCGTGGCCAATTGGCCTGCCGCTGGGTGCCTTGCCGGCTCAATAGCGCGGCTTATGTGGAGCGCACGAATGTACGGACCGCTTAGCTGGCGCTAGTTGCTTATGAAAAACCCTAGCTTGGAATTCGCAGCGCCGGGTGGATTTGGCACGGTTGTATTGATCGAATCAAAGACGGAGATGCTCATCTCGGCAGATGGCAACGCCTTCAATGCCGATTTTGAGGAAAACCTGGCTTTCCTCTCGATTGCAGGAAACACGGCCACCTGGA
>CAMYJY010000112.1 GCA_947258835.1 uncultured Pirellulales bacterium | reverse complement strand
TGTTCTTGCGCGTCTTACGGAACCGGGGCTATCGCCCATCGGCTAAGGCTCGACAGCGGGGCCGCCCCCCGTTCAAGCCGGGGGCAGGCCCCCGTTCAAGCCGGGGGCAGGCCCCGTTCAAGCCGGGGGGGGCAGGCCCGCGCGCCTGTTCCCTCTACTCCGCCACTGGGCGGCGATCGCGGACAATTTGCTCCAGGCGCTGGAGGACCTGCTCACTGGTGAGACCGTCGGTATCCACTTCGATCGCATCCTCTGCCAATCGCAAACCGCCAAACTCTCGCTCCAGATCCCGGCGATCGCGTTCGCGTTGTTCCGCCAACACCTCCTCCAGAGCAACCGACTCGCCCTGCGCCCTGAGGTCGGCCAACCGGCGCTGGGCCCGCACCTCCGCGCTGGCCGTCAAAAAGATTTTGCACTCGGCCGTGGGGAAGACCACCGTCGCCTGATCACGACCTTCCGTCACCAGGTCCCGATCTTTTCCCAGGGACCTCTGCAGTGCTACCAAGTGCTCCCGTACAATCCGATTGTCGGCCGCATGCCGGGTAAGGTTGGTCACCTCCAGCGTGCGGATGGCCTGCGAGACATCCTCGCCATCCAGCACGACGCAGTCTGCCGTAATCGCCAAGTCACTAGTTGCCACCAATTCAGCCACGGCCGCCGCATCATCCCAGGCGATACCACGTTGCAGACCTGCCAGGGCAACCGCGCGATACATCGCGCCGGTGTCGAGAAAATGAAAACCGAGCCGGCGGGCTAACTCCCGCGCGGTACTACTCTTGCCCGCCGCGGCGGGGCCATCGATGGTCACGATCATTGGTGTCAGGGAAATCCGGAGTAATAATCGGCTCCCGGCCAGCTGGGGGCCGGAAACGCGTCTCCCCTGTTATCGGGCAAATGCCCGGGATTGCCAACGCCAGGTTGCTCCTCAGGACCGTCGGGAGTCGATCTGGCGGCTTGGCAGTCTTTCGTCATTCCCGCGCGTGCCGCTGGATTCCCGCCTGCGCGGGAATGACGATAGGACGATAGGACAGCGGCCGAGCTGGCAGAGCGATCCTGTACCTCCTGATCCTATACAAACGGCAGTTCTTGATTAAGATATGAGCTAGAGAGCGTGAACAGCGTGTTCCCCAGAAGTGAGCAGAGGATTCGGGCTATGGCGAAAAGTAATGCCGTCTGGGGAATCGACATTGGGCAGTGCGCGCTGAAGGCACTCCGCTGTCGCCCTCACGAAAAGGACGACAAACGAATCGTCGTGGAGTCGTTTGACTACATCGAATATCCCAAAATACTGTCTCAGCCGGAGGCAGAACCCGCGCAGCTGGTCCAGGATGCCCTCACGCAATTTTTGTCGCGTAATGATCTCACCGGCGATCGCGTCGCCATTTCGGTAGCCGGGCAAAGTGGCTTGGCACGTTTTATCAAGCTACCTCCCGTCGAGTCCAAAAAGATACCCGACATTGTCAAGTACGAGGCCCGCCAACAGATCCCTTTTGCGCTGGAGGATGTGGTCTGGGACTACCAGCAGCTGACCGGCGGGAGTGAAGAAGACGGCTTCGCACTGGAGCCGGAAGTCGGGCTGTTTGCCATGAAACGGGATCAGGTGGCGCGTGCGTTGCAGCCCTTGGATGCCGCGGGCATCGAGGTCGATACCATCCAGCTGATGCCCCTGGCAATTTACAACTACGCCTGCTTTGATTGGCTGGGCGATTTGCAGGCCGCGTCCTACGATCCCGCGAACCCCCCCGAATCCATCGTGGTGATTTCTTTAGGCACCGACACCACGGACCTGGTGGTAACCAATGGGTATCGCGTGTGGCAGCGCAATATACCCATCGGTGGGAGCCATTTCACGCGGGCTTTAAGTCGGGAGCTGAAGCTGACGTTTGTGAAGGCGGAGCATTTAAAGCGCAACGCCATGCAGGCCGACAATCCCAAGGCGGTGTTCCAAGCCATGCGGCCCGTGTTCAGCGATCTGTTGGCGGAAATCCAGCGTTCGCTGGGATATTTTTCCAGCATCGATAAAACAGCCAAAATTGGCAAGATCATGGCGCTGGGCAACGCCATGAAGCTGCCCGGATTGCAGCGTTATCTCTCGCAAAATTTGGAGCAGGAAGTCACCCCCATCGAAGAGTTTCGGCAGCTTTCGGCGGGCAGCACCCAAGCCCGCAGCCAATTCAAAGACAATTTGCTGAGCTTTGCCGTGGCGTACGGACTCTGTATCCAGGAGCTGCACAAGGCGGAGATTGGCACCAATCTGTTGCCGGAAGAGATCCTCCAAGCGCGGCTGGTGCGGGCCAAGAAACCCTGGGCGGTAGCGGGAATTGCGGCCCTCTTGTGTGGTTTGATCCTGAACTACTGCAGTCATGTGGTGGCGGTGCAAGAAACCACCATGAAGCAGATGACGGATGCGGAGGCCGCCGCGACCCGGGTTAGCCAACGCGCCTCCCAACTTGAAAATGAAAACAGCAGTATCCGCAATGATTTCAATGACATCGCCGACATCCGTCGCCGGCTTTCGAGCATCGATGAAGGGCGTTTGTTGTGGCTGGAACTGCTGCAAGCCGTGGCAGCCGCCGTGCCCCGCGACCAGCGCCCGCCGGAGGAGCGTCAAGAAACGGCCGCCGACATTGGTAGCCGCCGCGAACTGCACATCGTTTCCTTGGACATGCGCGCGTATGAAGACCTGGAAAGCGAATACTTTGCCCCCGTGGAAGAGGCCTATCGCACCTCGCGGGGGCTGCGCGCTGACGACCCCATTCTGGACAATCAAGGAATGGACGTCGCCGCCGCCGGGGACAGGCCCGACAGCAAAGACAAAGTAATCCAGCTGACCGGCTACCACTACCACAATCTGGATCCCCGCAATCAATCGGCCCGTTTTGTCAACGAGACCCTGATCAAGCAACTGGAAGAAGGTTTTGTGGAGTTGCCTGATGGCGAAGATGGTAAAATGATCCCTGTCCCGCTTGCCGACTTGGGGATCAGCCGTCCCTGGATCGTGCGGGAGACAAAAATCCAAGATGAAGTCCTCGATCCCACGGAGGACCCGGCCAGGCAATCAGGCCCCTCCGACGACTGGCGAGAAGACGACTGGCGAGAAACGGACGGAGCGGAGTGGGGATCCGGGGGAGCCTCCGCACCGATTCAGGTGCGCCGCTACGACTTCATCGTGCAGTTTTGCTGGCAGCCCCGGACCCGCAGCATGCGCCGCCGGGCTGCAGAGCAGCGTGCCCAGGCCGAACAAGAACAACTCGCGGGCGAGTAGGCCGCCCGACCCGAGGAGAAGACCGACTTATGGACCAAGTACGTGCCACTTTGAAAGTGCTCTGGGAGCAGCGATTTTGGGTGCTGTGTGTCATCGCGTTGCTGGTGGCCTCTGGGGTGTGGTCCCTGGCAACAACGGACCTGCAGCGCCAATTCGCCCAGCGGAAATCAGCCATCGAGCGTCAATTCACGGCAATCAAGAAACTCAATAGCCAACGCCTGCATCCCAACGAGCAAGTCATCGAGGAAAACCGCCAACAATTGGTACAAGAAAGCCAAATCACCCTGCAGATTTGGCAGGACCTCTACGAAAGCCAAACCAGGGAGGTCCTGTATTGGCCTCAGGACCAGTTGCGGGCCGAATTCATCGCAGAGATCAACAAGCTCCGCTTCGGGGACCCCTTCCCCCCCAAGCTATCGCGGATGCGTGACAATTACTGGAACTATATCCAAAAGCGGTTTGGCAGCTTGCTCAAAATTGTCGCTGCCTTGCCCCTGAGCGAGGAGCGGGGACGGACCGCCGGCGGGGAGTATGGGGGTTTTCGAGACGGCCGCGGTACGTCCGACGCCGACGACCAGGACTACCTGGTGCAATGGTTGGACCAAGGCAAGGTCCGAGATCAACTCGATTTCAAGACGAATCCCAAGGCCTTAGAAATATGGGTCACCCAGGAAGACCTGTGGGTCTATGAGAATTTATTGAATGTGATTGCCCACACCAACCGCGCCCGCGGGGCAACACGCCCTGACAATGCGGCCATCCGTGTGATCGTTTCGCTGGAGGTGGGACGTGCGGCGGTGGTTGGTGGAGACGACCAGGGCAATATCGTGCCGCCTGCCACTGGGGAGGGAGCCAGCGGACGCGGGGGTGCCGCCGGCAGGGGCCGCGAGAGGACCTCCCGAGCTGGGGGCGGCCGGGACTCCGGTACCAAGATCTTAGAATCACGCTATTTGGACTTGACCACGGGGGAACCCTTACCCGCTGGAGATGCGGCCAATTTCCGCACAGAATTTCGCCAATTGCCCATTCGTATGCTGCTAATCGTGGAGCAAACCTGGATCCCTCAGCTGCTGGTCGCGTGTGCCAATGCCGCCTTGCCCATCGAAGTCAAACAATTACGGATCAATCCCCAGCAGTCGGGAGCCGGTTATGCGACCCAGTCCTCTGCCGGCAATGCCCCCCGTAATCTTGAATCGGAGGGCGACACGACGGCTTTGGCGGAGTTGGAAATTCAAGGCGTGGTGTTTATCTACAATCGGCCGGATCAAGAAATGCTGAGGCTGGCAGACCAACAACAAGCATCTCAACTGGCCGGCAACTGAAGCTGGAGGACTCCCCATGCAATCCAATCCCAAAGGTGGCAATCCGGCGGTCAGGTTCTTGCTTTCTCACGGCGAAAAGCTGGGGATGGCCATCCTACTGGGCTGCACCGGCCTGCTGCTGGCATCGTCGTTCCAGGTCAGCCGCTTGGACAATCGGCAGACGCCCGACAATTTGTCCGCCCTGGTCAACACGGCCAAGCAAAAAATCGCAACCGCCACTTGGGAGAATTACCTTAACGAGGAAAAAGCGGTGGCCGAGCCCATGGCGGCGGGCGAGTCCGTCATCGGCAAAATTTCCGCGGAAGATTACCCGATTTTTCGCCACAACCTCAACCAGTCGGTGTGGCGCAAGGCCAGCTTGCGGACGGATCCGCCGCTCTTGGCGCCGGCAGACCTGGAGGCCCATGGCGATTGCGGCCTCTGGGCCACCACCGATGCACCGCCGCTCCGCCGCGCAGGCGACAACCAACCCCAGGGCAAGCAATCGCCGGGGCGGCGCGCCAAGGGCCCCGCCGTAGTGCGTCCGGAACAAGGGGTGGAAGTTCACGGGGATACGGGCGCCCGGGTGCAGCCTTGGGTCACCGTGCTCGCGCGGGTGCCTGTTGCGCAGCAGCAGCAGCTGTATGCCGACGCTTTGCAAACGGCACGGGAATACAACCCGTCGATCGACGTTCCTGATTACGTGGGCTACTCCGTGGAACGATCCGAAGTTACCGGTCGTGGCTCCGAACCCTGGCAACACCTGGCCACCGTGACCGAGGAGTCCCTGATGGAGGCCCATCAAGCTTATTCCCTGTCGGTTGCCGATGGGGTCGATCCGCGCGTCCACCATGAGCTGCTGACCCATCCCCTGCCTCCGCTGGTCTTGCGCGACTGGGACCAGCGGGCGAGCCATTCTTCCCTGCCCGTGGCTGCCACACCAGACCCGGGACGTGACGAGGATGAGGAGCAGCAGCAGCAGCAGGTTCTCTTGCTCCGCTTCGTTGATGACCAAGTGCTTCCAGGACGCCGTTATCGTTATCGTGTGCGCCTGGCCATGCGGGATGTCAATCACCAGATTGATGAAAAATATCTCGACAAAGCGGTCCTCGAGCGTCACAGCAAGGACCCTACGCCAGTGCGTCATTCCGCCTGGAGCAGTCCCAGTCCGATTGCTACCGTGCCGCTGCCTGCACGCGTGTACGTGGTGTCCGCCGATCCGGCCAAAGACACCGACGTGCATGCGGAGCCGAAATTGACCGTCCTGGTCAAGGCCCTGGATGGCAAATTTGCCGCGGAGGTGGCATGCGACGATTCCTTTGTCCGTGGCAGTGTGATCAACTTGGAGGAGCGGGTGCGCGTGGTTTGGTCCCATGTGTATGACCCTTCACAGGACCCTAGCGAATTTCCCTTGATCACTGGAACTACCTTGCTTGACATCCAAGGGGGCGAAAAACTCACCCGGAATCTGTCGGCCCCGGCGCGTGCCCTCTTGATGGATCCTGCCGGCAGGCTGTTGGTGCAAACAGAATTAGCGGATGCTACCGCCGTGTCTGCCTATCAGACGGCCCTCGCGGAATGGGAAGCGGCGGCCCGCCGCGAAGCGAATAACCGCAGCGACGCGAATAACCGCAGCGATGACGGTTTTGGTGGAGATGACTGGGGAGGTGGCGGCTACGGCAAAGAGTTTTAGAGTTGAGCCGATGGGCGATAGCCCCGGTTCTGGCGCGTCTCACGAAACCGGGGCTATCGCCCACCGGCTCAGGTGTGGGGAGGGCTCTCCTTGGTAAGCGCTGTGCCTGAAATCGCTGCCGCGGGTGGCACCCAACGCGGGTAACGATTTTATCCCAGCAGAAAAGGATTTCCTGCGTCATTCCCGGCGCCACTTACCGTCATTCCCGCGCAGGCGGGAATCCATAAAGTGCGAGAACCTTTCCGAGTGCCTGGATTCCCGCCTGCGCGGGAATGACTGGAACCCCTTAATACTGCTACTAAAATCGTTACCAGCGTTGGGTGGCACCGACAGTCGGCCGGAGTTGGCTGGGGCATGAAAACAAGCCTGGACCGGTGTGCGCAGCACAGGAGGTCTTGGACATTAGGGTACATCACACTGCCAGCTGGCAGCAAATGAACCACGACGAAACAACGCAACGACGAACAGGGACTTAATTTTTCGTTGATTGATTCGTTGTTTCCGTTGTTTCGTCGTGGTTCAAA
>CAMYJY010000111.1 GCA_947258835.1 uncultured Pirellulales bacterium | reverse complement strand
GCGAGCGAAGCGGGAATGACGCAGGAGAGCGGCGGGAATCCAGCGCGGCTGCCCGCTGCCATGTCCGGGTGCAAGAGTGGGCTCGTTTTATTTGTTCTCACGGCGGCAGGCCCTGCCGCCGTGCTAGCACCGGCGAGGTGGCGGCCTTGGCCGTTTTCCGTTCTGGGCCAAAGTCTAGCTGGTGCCACAACCGAATCACTAATCAAAGACGAAGTCCGGATTCGTCTTATCTTTTTTAACTTTTCCACCGGTGTCCCATGCCCAGGCTGCGTCGCTACGCGCCCATCATGCTAGCGGTCTCCACGTTGTTTCCGCTGGGAATCGTGGAACATCCTCTGTGCCATGGTGAGGACCTGAAACCATTGCCACCGGTATTGGATTGCGCACCGGGCAGCAACCAACGGGAGCAGGCCCCTGCCTTCCCAGCGCTAGCGCACGGTGGCGGGGGGCCTAGCCGCCCCGTGGCAGCTAAGGTCGCGCAAGCCAGCTACCGCGCGGGCAGCGACCAAGAAGTTGGCAGCCCCGCCGGCACCGGCGTGCAGCCAGCGGCTGCCCAGTTCCGGCTGCCCGGAGGTGCTGTTTTTTCTGGTCTGCTGGGCGCCAACCCAGCCTGGATGTCCTCGCTGCGTCTGGCCAACGATTTCAATAGCCATCCCAGCTTTGACCAGGGAGTGATGATTCGCGGCCAAAAAATCTCCATGAAGATCGGCGGCTATGTGAAGGCCGATCTCATCAAGGACTTCGACCCCATTGATTCCACCGATACGTTCGACACCACGACCATCCCTACCGACGCTGCCGACCGCCAGAATGCGCGCTTTCACGCCCGCCAAACCCGCATGAGTGCGGATACCCGCTGGCAGCAGGACGGCTACCAGGTGCGGACCTTCATCGAGGCCGACTTCTTTGGCAAGACTGCCGGTGGCAGTGATGCGGTGCGGCTGCGGCACGCCTATGGCACCATCGGTCGTGTCACTGCCGGCCAGACCTGGACGACCTTCACCGATCCGGCCGCCGTTCCCCAAACACTCGATTTTGAAGGGGGCAAGTCCAGCGTGAACCGTCGCCAGGGGCTCGTTCGTTGGACGCAACCGGTGCTCGTGGACGGGCTGTCCCTGGCGATTGCCCTGGAAAATCCCCGCGTCATCGTCGACACCCCTGCGGGACTCGACGGCCAGGGCAGGACGGAAACACCTGATTTCATCGTCCGCTCTCGGTTTGAAAACGAATGGGGGCAATTTCAGGCAGCCGGCTTGGTCCGTCGGCTCGGCTTCCAACCCCTGGGCGAACCGGTCGTCAGCAAGACCGCCTGGGGCCTCAACTTCACGGGATCGATGCTGCTCACCGAGGAGGATATTTTCTACTACCAGATCACCTTTGGGGACGGCATCGGCAGCTATCGCGGATCACCCGACATTGTCGCGACAGGACCGACCACGGCCGTCATCCAGTCATCTTTTGGGTGGATGATCGGCTCCAAACATGAGTGGACCGATCGCCTCACCTCCAACTTTACGTTCAGCGACCTCAGCCTCGACAATCTGCCAGGCCAGGCGGATGACAATCTACGGCGTACGCAATACATTGCCGCCAATCTCATCCTCAACCCCTTCGAGCGGGTCTTCGTCGGGCTGGAATATCTGTACGGTTTTCGCCAGGACGTCAATGGGGCGCACGGCGATGCGCACCGGCTGCAATCCTCCTTCGGTTTTTATCTGCCCTAATAGCCCGCCTTGCCAACATCCCGGGAAGAGATAAAATACTCAAACTGAAAACGAGGCCTCCATGAAGCCGGTAAAGCCCGAGAAAATAGCCCCCGTTTCCAGCCGCTGCGGCTCACCAAGAAATCTGATGGAGAGGTGGATGGAGTGGGCTTTTCCGGCCCCAACCGGCCGGTACCAGGCACACCTGTTTTCACTTTGAGTAAAATACGAACCGAAGGACTCTCTAGACATCAAGTTTCAGAGAAAATCATGAACATCCCCCAGGACCATGGGCGCTCGGTTTCTCATGCGACTAGGAAAGTCGCGGGGGATGGGTCTGCCACGGCCCGAGACTCCTTTTCAAACACGGAAACAAGCAATCAAGAGCAGCCAGCGACCGAGCAATGTCCCTTCAATCATCACTGTTCGCTGTTGGAAACAACCATCGCAGAGCTGCAAGCGACCAACCAGGACCTCGTCGCATCCAATGCAAAGCTGCATACGGTCAATGAAGAGCTGCACACTCTCAATGCAGAAGCCCAGCTAGAAGTCCAGCGGCGTGATGAGTTCCTCGCCATGCTCTCCCACGAATTGCGCAACCCGCTGGGCGCTATCTCCAGCGCTGCAAAAATCCTGGCATGCCAACAGCTTTCCCCCTCGATCGCGGCCGCATCCGCGGATGTGATCAGCCGCCAAAGCAAGCAAATGGCCCGCTTGCTCGACGACTTGCTGGACGTTTCCAGGGTGACCCATGGCAAAATCGATATCCGTCAGGAGGTTGTTGAGCTGACGAGCCTCGTGGACGATGCTGTGCAAGCGGTGCAGGCCGAGATCGAGCGACGAAATCATACGCTCACAGTAACTACTCCTGACCAACCAATCTGGGTGGCAGGAGACTCTGCACGACTCTTGCAGGTGCAAGGAAACCTGCTGATGAATGCGGCCAAGTACACGCCTGACGGCGGTCAAATTTTTCTGTCCGTGTCGCAGCAAAACGGAGATGCCGTGGTGCGAGTGACGGACAACGGTCGCGGGATTCCGGCGGAACTGCTACCTGCGGTGTTCGATCTCTTCGTGCAGGCTGAGAAGCCGCTCGAGCGTTCTGAGGGTGGCATGGGCGTGGGACTCAGTCTGGTGCGGATGCTCGTTGCGTTGCACGGCGGCAGTGTGACGGCTCAAAGCGAGGGGGAAAACCAAGGCAGTACCTTCACCGTCAGGATACCGTTGACGAGTCAAAAGCCCACTTCCAATACCTACCAGCCCACCGTGGCCAGCGACCAAACGACGCGTGTCTTAATTATTGAGGACAACGACGACAGCCGTCACATGCTCCAAGAATTGCTGCAACTGGACGGCTATCCGGTGCAGGTCGCCAGCGACGGTGAGTCGGGCTATCAGGCCTTGCAGGACAACACGATTGATGTTGCCCTGGTGGATATCGGCTTGCCCAAAATGGACGGCTACCAATTGGCCCGCAAGGTACGTACGCAGCTAGCCGAACAACCGATTCGACTGGTTGCCCTCACCGGTTACGGACGGGCAGCGGACCATCAAAAGGTCTTGGAGGCCGGTTTTGACGAGCACCTCGTCAAACCCGTGGCCGCGGAAGACCTGGCCCACGCGCTACGAAAACCGCGGTAGGGCCTAGGGGGGCTAACCGTTTGCAACACAAAGGGCCCCGTCGCGCTGGGCGGACAACTCTTCGTGGATGGCCGCCACCAATTGCCTGGGGTCGAGCGGTTTGGAGAACCAGCGATCCACGCCCTGGTCTCCCAGGGGCACGCTGAACTTCGTGCGGACTTCGCCGCTGACGGCAAACACTTTGAGGTCTTGGTAGTTTGGATTACCACGAATTGCCGATATCGTTTTTTTGCCGTCGAACTTGGGCATCTTCATGTCCAGCAGCACCACGTCCGGACGCTCCTGCTGGGTTATTTTCACCATCGCCTGCAGGCCATCCACGGCCGTATCCACCAGAAAACCACTCATCCTCAGATAGCCCGAGAGTAACTCACGCTCATTATCATCGTCTTCGACGACCAGTACCCGCTGGGCCGCTGAGCCCCCACGCAAATCTCGTGTGGGTGATCGGCCTTGCACTTCGTCCTCGATTGCCTTGAGCTCATTGAATATTTTAAAAATATCCGCTTCCGCATTTCCCGTATCCCCTTCTTCGAGCTTACGGTGCAGTAGATGCAATCCCAGAGAGGCGGTGTTCAGACGATTGCGAATGGCATGACTTAACTCATTGCCAGGCGACTGCAGCGGTAAAATTTCTTCCCCGGATTCTTGGATGCGTTCGGCAATTTCATGGCGGTACACGGGAATTTCTTTGGGGGCATCAACCCCTAGCTTCACCTTGTTGCCGTCAACCCGCAAAATTTCAACCGTGATACCCAGACTAGTAAACACGACTTTGTCATTCTGTCCACGAGAGAGAACAAGCATTGGTGGCCCCCTTATTTAACGAATCAGCGCTGGTCTTCCCTGCCGGATGTCGAGATAGGACACGTGGACTCCGGTTCCACAATCGCTTGCACTACGGCACTGTTCTAAACAGAAAGTCGATCCTGCGCCAAGACCAGTTTTTCAGGACCAGCCACTGCTAGCGATTTCCGCTGCCGACGGCTGGAAAACACTATGCTGTCCGAGAGTTCCAGAGGTCTGCAATCGCTGCAGCAGGCACTTTTTTAAGCATCACCCTGAATATAGCTTTGGCCGCGATAAAACTGGGACCAGCAGACGTAGATCAGGGCGGTTGCCAGCATGGTAGCCGTAAAAAACCAGTAATAGCTGGCCCCTGGCAGCTTGCTGGTCCCGTCCACATTTTGGATGAATCGATTCACGACTGCCGTAAACACATTACCTACCGAGACAGAAAGCATACAAAAAGCCATAATCAGCGATTTCATTCTTTTGGGTGCCTGCGTGTAGAAAAACTCGAGCATGGTGATCGAGACCATCACCTCCGCGGCGGTCAGCACCACGTAGGCGACCAATTGCCAGCCGATCCAGGGGGCCCCGCCGGCATCGATCAGGCCCTCGATCCAGGCGGAAATGGCAAAGGCAAATACCATCACAAACATGCCGATGCCGATTTTGCGGAGCGGCGTTACCGTAAAGAAACGGGCCATCGTGGGATAGACAATGTAGGAAAAAACGGGGATCAACAGCATCACCAGCAAGGGATTGGCCAGGCCAATTTGGGCCGACAAAGGCTCCCAGCTGAGCTGATGCCCCCACAACTCCACGTTGAATAAGACCCGGTTCATTTTTTCCGCCTGCAGGACCCAGGCCGAGGCGGACTGGTCAAACAGAGACCAAAACATGGCCACCAGCAGCAACAGCGGAACCAGGTTGAGCATGGCCCGCAGCCCATCCGCACCCACGGTCTCACGCCAAAAGGCCCTGCCACCCGCCGGGATGTGGATAAATTTCCAGCGGCCCATCCAGAAGACCAAGGTGGCCAGGCCCATCAACACCCCCGGAACCCCAAAGGCCCACGTCGGACCGCAGTATTCGAGCAGCAGCGGCGTCAGAAAATAAGACAGGGTGGAGCCAAAATTAATGGCAAAGTAGAACCAGCCGTAGACCCTGGGCAGCAAATGCTGATTGGTGGTGCCAAATTGATCTCCCACGTGGGCGGAAACACAAGGCTTGATCCCCCCGGCTCCCAAGGCAATGATCCCCAGCCCCGCAAATAAGATCCAGCGGGGTTCGACGCCAGCCACGGGAAGCTCCATCATGGCCAACACCGCATGCCCCGCGCAGTACACCAGGGAGAGGCACACAATCGTGAGGTATTTTCCCAAGAACCAATCGGAAAGGATGGCACCCAAAAAGGGTGTGGCGTAGACGGCCGCTCCAAACCATCCAATGGCCTCCCGCGTTTGCTCTTCCGACATAAAATCCGGGTTGCCGGCCGAGTCCAACAAGAACTTGGTCATGAAGATGGGCAACACGGCCTTCATACCGTAGTAGCTAAACCGCTCGGCCGCTTCGTTACCCACAATGTACGGGATGCCCCCCGGCATCTGGGACGTGGCTGGGGGGTTGGTGAGATAGGTTGGGGCGGGGGAATGACTCATAGACTTCCTGAGTAGCAATACGGACAAGACGCCCCCGGCACATACTGCGGGGTCGCCTGCTCTGCGAGCGTGAGCGGATTTTGGCAAGCATAGCACAGCGTGGTGTCCGTTTCCTGCAAGTCGGCATCCACTGCCGTTCGCTTGTCAAACACAAAACACTCACCGTCATAATACTGTGAGCCACACTCCTCGAAATATTTTAAGATGCCCCCATCCAGCTGATAGACTTCGCGAAACCCCTGGCGCTGCAAATAAGGGCCTGCCTTTTCGCAACGGATTCCTCCCGTGCAAAACATGACCACCGGTTGGTCCCGGTCGGCCGGCAAATCCCGAGCGGAGGCGGGGAATTGCTTAAAATGGTCGATAGGCAGCGCGACGGCACCGTGAAAGGTTCCCAGCCGGACTTCATAGTCATTGCGCACATCCAGCAAGGTCAGCGGCCGCTTCGCGTCCAGCCATTCCCGTAACTGCTGTGGTGAAATTTTGGGGGCCGGTGCTTCCCGAGGGTCAATTCCCTCCAGGCCAAAAGCAATAATCTCGCGTTTCAGCCGCACCAACATCCGATTGAAGGGCTGCTCGCGACTCCAGCTTCGCTTGGCCGTCAGCGGGCCAATTTCTGCATCCGCGGACAAGTGGTCCAGCAAGGCCTCGACTGCGGTGGGCCTCCCCGCCACAAACAGGTTCATTCCCTCGGGGCTGAGAAGAATTGTGCCTTTCAACTCCAAATCCCGACAAAATGCCCGCAGCGGCTGACGACGCAACGCCAGATCCGTCAACGGCGTGAACTTATACGCCGCAATATTAAGAACTTTTTCAGGTGGTGGGGAGAGATCAGCGGTCATAGGCAGTATTATGGACTAAGACAGCGGATTTGGGGAGTCGTGTCTGGCCACTGCTGGCTCGCCCCCCCTGTTCGGCACAAACGTCGATAGTGAGCAGCGACAGCGATAATTGGCGGCCACCAGCCCTCCCTAACATGAGCCGGCGGGCGATAGCCCCGGTTCCGTGAGACGTGTAAGAACCGGGGCTATCG
>CAMYJY010000110.1 GCA_947258835.1 uncultured Pirellulales bacterium | reverse complement strand
GGAGATCTGGCGAATGACTCGGGGGCCCTCTCAAACGAATTAGGGGTCCTGGCGAACGACTCCGGGGCCCTCGCGAACGAATGAGGGGTCCCGGCGAATGACTCGGGAACCCTCTCGAACGAACTGGGAGTTCTGAGAGAAGACTCAGGGGCCCCAGCGAACGAACTTGGAATCCTGGTGAATGACTCGACGGCCTTGGCAAAGGGCCCTGTGCCACCGAACGAGCTGGGCGCCCTATCGTGGGGTCCTGGTGCCCTCGCGGCAAATCTCTGCGGAGCGGCATACGACGTCCTGGGCGACGGGTTGCCTAGCGCTGGGCCGTGAGGCTCTCGCGAGGGTTCCTGCAGCGGCACGTACTGCGTCGACCCGACTCCTGGGGAATATACGTACTGTGCGTAAACGGCCGTGCTGTCGCCAGCGGCCAATCCTGTGAGCGCGACCAATACTAGGACGCGTAGGCAGCAGTCGGGAGATTTCATCCTGCAGATTCCTTTCAGCAACTTGCCTTCCTGGCAACTGGAGATGGGGCTACACCAGCCATCTGTGCTATCGGCCTTAGAGACGTCGGAAACTTGCCCCGAGATCGGCAGCAGGCAGTCTTTGCTTAGCCGTCATAACCGGTATCCGGAGCAGCCGCCCCCGAGGACTGCCTGGCTTCCGTTGGGCGGCTGAGACCGTCCGGCTTAGGCTGGCATGCCTCTCTATCGCCCTGGAACGCGACAATTTGACACACGCAGATGGCGGCTGCAAATGGCGGGTTAGGGGCCAGTCCGCGGCGGGAGCCGGCAAGTTATGCCTCCCGCCCTGGCAACTTACTGCCACCGCGTGAGGCCGTCCTGTACTTACGGTCACGGCCAAAAACACATGCTCCAGGCGGAGATTCCAGCGACCAACCAGAGCGGGCCCATACCCTCCCAGGGTTCGCTGGTCGTGGTCTGTTTTCCCGGTTGTTTTTCCATAAATTCCACGAGAGAATTGGAAGTAGCCTCGGTCGCAGGTTCTGGTGCCCGTGGCACAGCCCCGGGCCGACGTTTTGGCGTTTTCTTCCAGGTATCCTGCAGAAACATCTGCGCGCCTGTTGGCAAGTCGCTCTGAAGCAGCCAACACTCGGGGAGGCGGCAGGTACCCGTTTGGAATGAACAGGACTAAACCATCTCAAACTGAAAACGAGGTCTCCCGGCGGCTCACCAAGAAACCTGGTTGAGAGGCGGATGGAGTAGGCTTTTCCGGCCTAAACTGGCCAGCACTAGGTGTACCTGTTTTCACTTTAAGTAAACCATGAATCAAGAAATCTATCTCGTCGACGGCGCGCGAACGGCCATCGGAAACTTCGGCGGCGGACTGGCCAGTCAGTCGGCGGTCCAGCTGGGAACCACGGTGGTGCAGCAGCTGTTGCAGCGTCACCAAGTCCCGGTGGATCGCGTCGACGACGTGCTCATGGGGTGCGTGCTGCAAGCGGGGCAAGGGCAAAACGTGGCCCGTCAGGTAGCGCTGGGGGCGGGCATCCCCGCGGAAAAAACAGCTCTCACCGTCAACATGGTGTGTGGTTCCGGACTGCGGACCGTGGCCATGGCCGCTCAAGCCATTGCCTGCCAGGATGCGGACTTGGTGGTGGCAGGTGGTTGTGAGAGCATGTCTCAAGCCGCGTTCCTGGTAGCGGGGATTCGCGACGGGGTCAAAATGGGCCACCAGACGATGGTGGATAGCATGATTCATGATGGTCTGTGGGATGTGTTCGGCGATGTCCACATGGGAATCACGGCCGAAAATCTAGCCCGCAAATACGAATTATCCCGCGAGGCGCAGGATGCCTTCGCCGCCGCCTCCCAGCAGAAGGCCGAGCGGGCTTTGCAAACGGGCGTCTTTGCGGATGAAATCGTGCCGGTGTCCATCCCCCAGCGGAAGGGAGACCCGCTGACGTTGGACGTGGATGAATTTCCGCGGGCGGGGATCACCGCCGAAAAACTGGCCCAGCTACGTCCTGCTTTTCAGCGCGACGGCACGGTCACGGCCGGGAATGCCTCGGGCATCAACGACGGGGCGGCCGCGGTGCTGGTGGCAAGTGCGGAGACGTGCGCGGAGCACGGGTGGTCTCCCCTGGCGCGGGTCAAGTCCTGGTCCTGGCAGGGCACGGACCCTTCCATCATGGGCATTGGCCCCGTGGAGGCCGTCAAACGCGCACTGGAAAAAGCCAACTGGTCGATCGATCAATTGGATTTAATTGAGGCCAACGAGGCCTTTGCCGCCCAGGCCTTGTCGGTGAACCAGGAGCTGGGCTGGGATCCGGCAAAAGTCAACGTGCACGGGGGCGCGATTGCCTTAGGGCATCCCATCGGCGCCAGCGGCACGCGGATATTGGTGACGTTGATGCACGCGCTGAAACGTCAGCAGCTCCGCCGCGGCTTGGCAACTTTATGTATCGGTGGCGGGATGGGAATTGCTCTGTGTATCGAGAGCGATCCCCATCTTGCCGGGTAAGGTCCGCGCCCGGCGCGCACGTATGATGTGAAGGGGAGCCTGTGGGGATGATCCCAGGGCGAGTCTTTACGATCGACTTTGGTTGAGATCAATTTACTTCTGAAAGAACGGCTGCCGACCGTTTTTTCAAAAACTGCACTTACGTAAGCGACCAACGGGAGCGGGCCATCAGCATCCGAGCGGTAGCTCGCATCAAAAACGGTAGCTCGCATCAAAAACGGGAGGAGTTGAGGGTGGATAAAATTGGCGTGGTTGGATGTGGCACGATGGGCAGCGGGATTGCGCATGTCTTTGCCTTGGCTGCCATCGATGTGGTCCTGGTGGACGTGCAGGAAGAACTGCTGCAAAACGCCTTAGCCGGCATTCAAAAGAACATGCAGCGTCAGCTCAGCAAGGAAAAAATTACCGCGGAACAAATGCAGGGGGCTGTGGCGCGGATTCAGAGCGGCACCTCCTACCAGGCTTTCTCCGAGTGCCAGCTGGTTGTGGAAGCAGCTTCGGAGCGGAAGGATATCAAGCAAAAAATATTCCAACAATTAAGCGAGGTCGCCAGCGACGACTGCATCTTGGCATCGAACACCTCTACGATCTCGTTGACAGAAATCGCATCGTTTGCCCAGCATCCATCACGGGTGATCGGGATGCATTTCATGAATCCGGTGCCGATGATGCAACTGGTGGAGGTCATCAAAGCGTTACAAACCTCGGTGGAAACCACGGCTCGAGTCCTCGCCGTATGCGACAGGATCGGCAAGGTCCCCATGGAAGTCCATGACATGCCCGGCTTTGGGGTGAATCGAATTTTGATTCCCATGATCAACGAAGCCATCTTCGCTGTGAGCGAGGGGGTTGCCGATGCGGAAACCATCGACCAGGTCATGAAACTGGGTGCAGGCCAACCCATGGGTCCGCTGGCCTTGGCGGATCTGATTGGATTGGATGTCGTCTTGTACATTATGGACGTTTTGCATCAGGACTTTGCGGACAGCAAATACCGGGCGGCTCCGCTCCTGCGTAAAATGGTCGCGGCGGGGCGACTGGGCAAGAAGACCGGTCACGGTTTTCACCAATATGGAGCGGGAGGGAAACCATGAGCGATTGGCAGCAACCTTATCGGGATAAATCGTGTTCGGCGGCGGAAGCGGTCGCGCTGATTCAGTCGGGGCAGCATGTGCTGTTGGCGCACGCCGCGGCCGAACCGTGCGAGTTGGTGGCGGCTCTGTTGGCGCAGAAAGACCGTCTCACGGATGTGGAGATCACGCACATGGTGCCTCTCTGCTCCTGCGCTTACTGCGAGCCGGAGTATGCCGGACACTTCCGGCACAATGCATTGTTTGTGGGAACCGGCTCCCGGGCGGCGGTGGCGCGCGGTCAGGCTGATTTCACTCCCTGCTTTTTCTATCAGATCCCGATCATGCTCCGCGAGGGCGTGTATCCGGTGGATGTGGCATGCATTCAGGTAGCGCCACCGGATGCAGATGGCAACATGAGTTTTGGTGTTTCGGTGGACTACACCATGCAGGCAGCGGAATCGGCCAAGTACGTGGTGGCCGAAGTCAATCCGCGGATGCCACGGACGTTGGGCAGCAGCATGCACGTTTCGAAGGTAGACGCCATCGTGGAGGTGGAGCGGGCCTTGCCCGAGATCCCACTCCCGAAGATTGGCCCGGTGGAGGAAAAAATCGGGGAGCACATTGCCTCCTTGGTACCCGATGGGGGCACCTTGCAGTTGGGGATTGGGGCCATTCCGGACGCGGTCCTAAAATTTTTGGGGGACAAGAAAGACCTGGGCATCCACACGGAGATGTTTTCCGACGGGGTCTTGGATTTGTACGAGCAAGGCGTGATCACCAACGCCCGCAAGACGTTGCATCCCCACCAATTTGTGGCCACTTTTTTGATTGGGACGCAGCGTTTGTACGATTTTGTGGATCAGAATCCCGCGGTGTTGATGCGACCGGTGGATTACACCAACCACCCGGCCATTGCCTGCCGCGAGGACCGTCTGATTTCCATCAACTCGGCCATCCAAGTGGACCTGCGCGGCCAAGTCTGCGCGGACATGATTGGCGGCAAACAATATTCGGCGGTGGGCGGGCAGGTGGATTTTGTGCGGGCGGCCAGTATGTCCGCCGGTGGCAAGTCGATCCTTGCTTTTCCTTCGACCACCCGCGACAAAAGTATCTCACGCATCGTGGCCCAGCTGGACGAGGGGGCGTGCGTGACCACTTCCAGGTATGACGTACAGTATGTGGTCACCGAGTACGGCATCGCTGATTTGCGTTGCCGGACCAATCGTCAGCGTCGCGAGGCGCTCTTGGCGATTGCGCACCCGAAGTTTCGCCAGGCCTTGGAGGAAGATGGCGCTGCTTGAGAGAGCCGCCGGAGGCCACGCCCCGGAGCTTGTTTGCTGAGAATTTTGAACCACGACGAAACAACGGAAACAACGAATCAACAAACGAAAAATAAGCCCCTGCTGGTCGTCGCGTTCGCTGTGGTTCCTTGTCGGAACAATCAATTTCCTGCTACCAAAACGGCCTCTGGCCGTTCTGGTAGCAACTCCCACTCAAGGAGAAAAATACATGTCTCGCGTGGAATGTGCCGTCACCGACGGTGTGGCGGTGGTAACGATGAACAGCCCCCAAGTTATGAATGCCTTGGACGCGGAGACGCTGCGGGCATTGCAGGATACCCTCCATGAGGTCGCCCAGGATGCGGCCGTGCGCGTGCTGGTGATTACGGGCGCGGGGAAGGCTTTTGTGGCCGGGGCGGATATCAAGGCCATGCAAGAACTGACGCCCGCCGCGGCGGAGGCGCTGGCGGAGTTGGGGCATGCCACCATGAACCAACTGGAATCTTTGCCCATGCCGGTAATCGCGGCCGTGAATGGCTTTGCCCTGGGGGGCGGGTTGGAGTTGGCCCTCAGTGCGGATTTTATCTATGTCGCGGAGGAGGCCAAAGTGGGCCTCCCGGAACTGAAACTGGGCTTAATTCCCGGCTTTGGTGGACATCGCCGGTTGAGCGCCCGCATTGGCCTGGCCCGCGCAAAAGAGATGATCTTTACCGGCAAGTTGCTCCGTGGCACCGAGGCCCGGGACTGGGGCCTGGCCAACGCGGTGTTTCCTGCGGCGGACTTCATGGAGCATGTCATGGCGACGGCTAAAGCAATCCAGCACGTTAGCCCACACGCCGTCCAAGAAAGCAAAAAAGTTTTGGCGGGCCCCCAGGACGATGGCATGCATCGCGACGAAATCACTGCCTTTGGACAGATCTTTGCCCACCCCGACGCGGTGGAAGGCAAAAATGCCTTTGTGGAAAAACGTCAGCCCGTGTGGCAGGCTTGAGTAACCGCACTAGCCTTCCCACAGGATCTGGCCCATCAGCGTTTCATCGAGCCGTACCGCTTCGCGATCCGGGGACTCGAGGGGGGCCATCACGCGGAGGTTGCTCGTGGCCAGATCGATGATCGAAGCGTGTGCCGGGTCGATGCGGAGAGAACCACTTGCCCCCACGCGCTGCACGATGGGAGACGTGTAGTGCTGGGCATTCCGGCGGATCACCCGCGCTTCGCTACCATCGCTGAGTCGCACATGGCTGCCGATGGGAAATAGCGAAATCACATTTAGGAAGGCGCGGGTCGCCTGCTCCTGCATGCGTCCGGCCTTGACCTGGTTGAGGAGGTAGACCATCACGTCGTAGGGCAAATAGGCCGGCCGCCCGTGCATCTCGGCGGTGAGCGTGATGTACGCGTCGACCACGTGCAACACATGCGCTAGGGGATGAATTTCTGTGTGCTGGAGTCCGAGAGGGTAGCCGGAACCGTCGAGATTTTCATGGACTTGGGTGGCCGCCGTGCGCACCGCTGGGGAAACGAAAGGTAACGGTTCCAGGAGCTCAGCGGTAAAAAGTGGGTGTTGGGCCAGCTCCGCCTGATCGCTGGAGGAAAGCGTGCGGGCGGGATCATGCAATTTCTCGGCCAATTGAAACATGCCCCAGTCATGGACCAAGCCGCAGAGCCCCACCTCACGCACGTGCGTTGCATCCCACCCCATTTCAATGGCAGTGGCCATGGCCAGCAGCGACAAACGCATCCCGCGTTCGGTAATATTCGGGTTGGGTGCGCGCTCCGCGGAAACGTCAATTGCTTGATCTGCATCGTCCAGCAGATGGCCTACGAATTGGCTTGTTGTATCCGAAAGCGGACGTTCATTTTGCAGACGGCCTGCATAGGCCTGCTCCACAAGCTGATTCAAGACATCCGTAGTCGAGGAAAATTCCTCTTGCAGTCGCTCTTGTTTGCGGACGTCATAAGGTTCACATCCCCGCGTTTTGAGCTGCTGGGCCAGCGCGGGCCCCATATTCTCCATTTGCTGCGGGATGGCAGCCTGCGAGGTCTTGAGTTTGGCCCGCAGGGTGGAGACCGTCGGCATGGCACGACCGTTATGAACCGCCACGGGCGCGCCCGTGGACGCTGGCCGCGAAGGTGTCGAAGCATGCTTTGGCGGCGGAATGGGCGGCTGGCTAGGCTTGGTCGTGGATTGGCCGTCGAGGGCGGCAGCATCCTGGGGATGGAGTTGGACGTAGTCAAACCCGCGGTCGCGCAGCAGTTGCTTGATGTCATCGGTAATCAACGATCCGGCTGCCAACAGCAAACGTTCTTCGCAGTCATAGATCGGGTGTCCCAGACGACTCCCCACGGGCAATTGGTCTGTCTTAACACGCACAGATGTCTCCGACAACATACGGGGTTTCCTTTCCAAGCATGATTGCGAAATGCTCGCTGGAGGCCTTTGGCTGGGGTCCGCCCATCATTTTATATCTCAAACTGAAAACGGGGTTTCCATGAAGCCGGTAAAGCCCGAGAAAACAACCCCCGTTTCCGCACCGCGGCGGCTCACCAAGAAACCTCGCTGTAAGTCGGATGGAGTGGGCTTTTCCGGCCCAAACCGGTCAGCACTGGGTATACCTGTTTTCACTTTAAGTTATATTCTGTACCTCAAAGGTAACCATCTCGGATAATCGCACAATACCCAGTCTGCCTATTATTACCTGTTCCGCTGGGAGGAGCACAACAGCAAAAGTTACGACCCCGCGGACCGATGGTGCAATCACCCTGTTCGGTGGGTGTACTTGAAGGGAATTCGCGGAGCGTCGAGGGGGGGGGCTGGTAACCGCTGTGCCTGAAATCACTCCCGCTGCTCTCCTGCGTCATTTCCCGCTTCGCTCGCATACGTCATTCCCGCTTCGCTCGCATACGTCATTCCCGCGGAGGCGGGAATCTAGACAATTTGCGCTGCTACTGGATTCCCGCCTGCGCGGGAATGACGGAAACACTTGCGCTGCTACTGGATTCCCGCCTACGCGGGAATGACGGAAACACTTGCACTGCTACTGGATTCCCGCCTGCGCGGGAATGACGGAAACACTTGCGCTGCTACTGGATTCCCGCCTGCGCGGGAATGACGGAAACACTTGCACTGCTACTGGATTCCCGCCTGCGCGGGAATGACGGAAACACTTGCACTGCTAC
>CAMYJY010000109.1 GCA_947258835.1 uncultured Pirellulales bacterium | reverse complement strand
AATGTGGTGCTGGCCATTGGTCGGCAGGGAGAGGCCCGCCAACTGGACGTTCCCGGGGAAGACAAGGCCCACAAGGTCGTTTATCGGTTGCATACCCCGGAGGATTATCGCGACCACGACGTGCTGATTGTGGGCGGCGGCAACTCGGCCGTCGAGGCGGCGCTGATGCTGATGGACAACAATCGCGTCACGCTATCGTACCGCCGCGACGCCTTCTTTCGCCTGAAAGCCGACAATCGCCAGGCCCTGGAGCGGGCGCAAGCCGAGGGTCGGCTTACCATCTTGTTCGAGTCCACCGTTCAGGAAATCCGCGATCATCAGGTGGACCTGCTCGTCCGGGGGGAACCTCGCACCCTCCCGAATGACTATGTGTTGGTGCTGATTGGCACATTGCCGCCCGTGGACTTCCTGCTGGACACGGGTCTGGAACTGGACGGCGTCTGGACACTCAAAAGAGCCGGCTACTGCCTACTCGGCATCCTGCTGGGCTATTTTGTCTATTTTCAGTCTCAGCATTTTACCCTCACGCCACCCTCGGAGGGTTCTGACCTGATTCACATCCCCGGTTTGGCCTGGATGTTTCAGGTGTTGCCCACCCGTTTTGAAAATCTGTATTCCTTTTACTACTTGCTGTACTTCGTAGGGATTGCCGGTTTTGGGCTGTACTGGGGATTTCGTTACCAAAACCGCTTGGTATGGCGGCGGAATCTGTCAAATATCTTTTTTAATTGGACGCTGTGGTGGGGAATTCCGACCTTGCTCGTGTCTCTGTGGGGCAAGAATCCCTGGACCCCGCTCTTAACACGCTCGCTCAACGCCTGGCCCCTCAACATGACGGCCTTTGATTTGGATCCCATTGCCGGCCAAGGCGAACCGGCTTGGTGGACGACGGTGGCCATTTTTGGCGTGGTGTGGGCAGTGATACTCACCTTTGTCATTTTGCCCGTGTTTACCCTACTGTGTGGCAAATTCTACTGCTCCCACATCTGCTCCTGTGGAGCGCTGGCGGAGACGGTGGGCAGTGCCTTCCGCCATCGGGGTCCCAAGGGCGACACCGCGCGGTGGCTCGAACGGTTCGGTTATGTCGTGATTCCCTTGGCCCTGCTGGTGACGGCCCTCCATCTGTACGGCATCGAGTCGCCATTTGGTTATTACAATTCCCTGGTGGGCACATTCTTTGCCGGTGCCTTGGCAATTGGCGTGTATCCTTTCTTGGGCCAGCGGGTGTGGTGTCGCTATTGGTGTCCCTTGGCATTTTGGATGAATTTTTGGGGGCGTTGGTCACGCTTTAAAATTTCGGCGGAGCCCGGCAAGTGCATCGATTGCAATATTTGTAACCAGCATTGCCAAATGGGCATCGACATCAAATCCCGCGCCCTGCAAGGACAGCCCGTAACACTCAAGGACTCTCCCTGCGTGGGCTGTAGCGAGTGCATTGTCCGCTGCCCGATGGAGATTTTGCATTTGGGCGAATTGCCTGCCAACAAGCCATACGCCGGAGGCACCGATGCCGGTCCGGAGGGGACGGTCTCGGTATCGATTCACGATTCCCTAGATATTCCCCGAGTGAATGAACTGACCCTTGAAGAACGCCAAGCGGAGGCAAACCTGCGATGAGCAGCTCCCCCAAGGAATATTCCGGCCCCTATTTGTGGCTGGCCCTGGCCAGTTTTCTGATGCCCGTGGGGGTTGCCTGGTGGGCCTTCCAAACGGTACCGCGTCCTTTTACCTATCCGGAAATCGTGCTGGATGCGGCGGGGATGGACCACCAGCTGTGGGATCATCTGCTGCGGAACTACGTGGCCGACGGACTGATCGACTACGACGGCCTGCGGCGGGACCACCATTTTGAAATTTATGTGGCCCAATTGGCCGCGGCGGATCCGGACAAATTGCCCACGGAGCAGCAACGTTTGGCTTTGCACTGCAACGCCTACAATGCCTTTGTGATCAACGGTGTGATCACCCACAAAATCAAGGAAAGTGTCCTGGCCTACAAAAGCCGTTCCGGAGAGGGTTTTTTTGACGTGGCGGAACATATTTTGGCGAATGAGACGATCTCGCTGAATCATTTGGAGCATGAGGTAATTCGCAAGACTTATCAAGAACCGCGGATCCACATGGCGCTGGTGTGCGCGGCCAAAAGTTGCCCGGCCATTCGCCCCGAGGCATTTGACGGCGAACGTTTGGGCTTGCAGCTGGAGGACCAAGCGGAGCTGTTTGCCAACAACCCGACCTATGTTCGCTACGACCAAGAGCAGCAAAAAGTCTGGCTCAGCCCCATCCTCCAGTGGTATGCGGAGGATTTTGGAAACGCGCCGGGTGTGATTGAATTTTTGCTCCCACGGGTCCAGGCAGCCGCGACCGAGCAAGGCTTGCAGCTGGCGCAGAGTGGTGCAGCCGAGTTGGCCTACAATACCTACGACTGGTCACTGAACACCCAAGGCAAAGTCCACGGCGCAGCAGGTAAAAACGTCGGCTTCGGCTCGGGGTCGATCCCCAACGAGTAGTGCAGTGGACTGCCAGCGAACGGTCACTTTCGCGGGACGATGTCGGTAGGCGGAGCCCAGGAGGCAATACGCTCCTGATTCCCCCCAGACCTCCTGTGCTGCATCATTAGTAAACTCTGCTTGACTAGCGGTCGGTACTAGTTAAGATTTCTTTACTAGCGCTGCAACCGCGTTTTCACTCTGAATCAAGCAGGCATGTCATGGCTCGCACCACAGGCAGATACCACAAAACAACCTTTGGTGATGAAACGGTACACGCCTTTCTGCCGCGACCGCTACCTCCTCAAAGGCCCAAGCTGCAAATCGACGAAGAAATCAGCGCTGGGCTTGCCGGAGCAAATGCGGCGATTGAAAAGCTGGCCGTAGCGGCGGCGATGGTCCCCAACGCCGATTGGTTTCTGTACGGGTTCGTGCGGAAGGAGGCCGTTGTCTCTTCACAAATTGAGGGAACGCAGGCAACCTTGCAAGAAGTTTTGGAATACGAAGTAACCGCACAAGGGGATCGGCTCGATGACGTCCGCGAAGTGTGCAATTACGTCGATGCCTTGAATTACGCTCGGCGCGAAATTGGTCGCCCGAGAGGATTACCTCTTGGCATCCGCTTACTATGTGGCGCCCACAAGCGACTGATGCGCGGTGTGCGCGGCGCTGAAAAATTGCCTGGCGAGATTCGTCGTTCGCAAAACTGGATTGGCGGCACTCGGCCGGGCAATGCAAAATTTGTACCGCCTCCCCCTGAGAACTTGTTGGATTTACTGGCAACATTGGAAAAGTGGATGCACAGCAAGGATCCACTGCCTCCACTGATTAAAGCTGGCCTGGCCCATGTGCAATTTGAAACGATTCATCCCTTCTTGGATGGCAACGGACGTTTAGGACGGTTGTTGATTACCCTGCTGCTCGAGCATTGGCAGTTGCTGGATCACCCGATATTGTACTTGAGCCTGGCGCTGAAGCGACGTCAAAGCGAGTATTACAAACACCTTTCCGCAGTCCGCAGGGAAGGAGATTGGGAGGGATGGTGCCGGTTTTTTTTGGAGTGCGTTCAGGAGTCCGCGGAGGATGGGGTCGTAGCGGCGCAGCGGTTATTCACCTTGATGAACGAGAACCGACAAACAGTGCTAGCTGAAAGCGGGGCAACTGTTTCCGCGTTACGGCTTCTCCACGAGCTACCCAATCAACCAATTCTTACTCTTGCCAAGGCAATGGAAATTCTCGGAATGACCAAGCCCACGACATCGAAGGCAATTGAAGTATTAAGCAGAGCAGGTGTGCTGCATGAAGTTACAGGAAAGAAGCGTGATCGAATTTATGCGTATCAAAATTACCTAGATATTCTTAGCCAAGGAACGAACCTTTGAAAATGCAATGGACTGCCAACTAACAATAACTCCTTCGGGGCGGTTGACTGTACGTGAGCTGCCGCACGGCTCGTTCGACTCGTCAACTGAAGCTGAGTTCGCTGACCAGGCGAAAGCGGCCCGTCTTTTTCGGACTTCCATCCCCGAGGCAATGTTCCAGCTAGCGGCTGAGCGTTCTGATTTTTCACTGGCGCCGGAGCTCGTGTACTGGCGGGACTACGCACGACGCTATCTGACCGAGCTATGCCACATTCCCGCGACGGCTGGCATCGATGCGATCGATCCGGTACCACGAGATGAACTGGAAGAGCTGCTGCAAAGCGTCCCGCCCATGTCGGGCGGTGAGTATCTGACAACCGGCACGCTGGAAACGATCTGGCGAGAGCTGGATGCGTGGGTTCGCGACCAGGTGGCCCGGCATCCGGACGGGCTGGCTGGTTTTCTGCAGGACCGCGCTCCCTTGTGGCAACAAGTGGGGCGCGTGGCATTTCACCTGGCGGAGAACCGGCGTGAACCGCTCTACCCGTTCGCATTTTTAGCCACATATATTCCGGGCCTTTCGGCTGGCACGGGCGTACGCTATCAGCCACTGAGCAAGGCACTCCAGCAGTATGCAGGCAACAAAAACAAACGGGCGCTCGTGCGCCTGCTTTCTCCAGTGCATCAAGCATCCACGAAAAGCACCTTCTTGCGGGAACTGGTCGACTCAGGCGATATTTTTCATCCACTCATGTGGACTCCCGGCGAGGCCCACCGTTTTCTGCAAGAATCGCCGCTGTATGAAGAGAGCGGCATTGTGGTTCGGCTCCCCGACTGGTGGCGCAAACGGCCGCGCCCACAAGTGAGCGTGACGATCGGCCAGAAACGCCAGGCAACGCTCAGCGCGAATACACTGCTTGACTTTGACGTGACGCTGGCTCTCGGCGAACAAACTCTTACCACAACAGAGTGGCAGGAGTTGTTGGACGCGGACGATTCTCTCGTCTTGCTCAAGGGACAGTGGGTGGAAGTCGACCGCGAAAAACTGACCTCCGCGCTTGCGCATTGGAAAGATGTCGAGCAGATTTCCCGAGAGGGAACACTTTCGTTTATCGAAGGGATGCGCTTGTTGGCCGGGGCGCCGGCTGATCTGAACCAGGAGGACGATGCAGCGGAGCACCAGTGGTCTTGTGTGCGGGCGGGCGACTGGCTCCAGGGAGTACTGGCAGATCTAAGAAATCCCGCGGACGGCAGCGGCACCACCCGCGGCTTACGGGCAACACTGCGTCCTTATCAAGAAACGGGGGTGGCCTGGCTGCACCTGTTGAGCCAACTTGGGTTGGGCGCATGCCTGGCCGACGACATGGGATTGGGTAAGACCATCCAAGTCTTGGCTTTATTATTGCAGTTGAAGCAGAAGTCCACCAAGGCCCATCGCAAACCGTCGTTGCTGGTCTTGCCCGCTTCCCTGCTAGCCAATTGGAAATCGGAAATAAACCGTTTCGCCCCGTCACTGGCGGCAAGGTATGTCCATGCGTCGGAAACTGACAAAGAAACGCTGGCTCGATTGGCGGACGCGCCCACCCAATCGTTGGCGGGTGTCGACGTTGTGCTCACAACCTATGGGATGTTGCAGAGGCAGCAGTGGCTGCTGGAGGTCGACTGGCGATTGGTCGTCTTGGACGAAGCACAGGCAATCAAAAATCCCGCCGCGCGACAGACGCGCACCGTGAAAAAGACAAAAGCCGAGGCCCGCATCGCCCTCACCGGCACTCCCGTGGAAAATCGCTTATCCGATTTGTGGTCGCTCTTCGATTTCCTCTGCCCCGGCCTGCTGGGCTCCGCGGCTACTTTCAAGCGGTTCGTGAAGGGACTCAATCAGCGTGAACACGACCGTTATACACCATTGCGCAATTTGGTGCAACCGTATATTCTCCGCCGGATGAAGACGGACAAATCCATCCTGGCCGACTTGCCGGACAAATCCGAAGTACGCGCCTTTTGCGGCTTGAGCAAGCGCCAAGCGGCTCTCTATGAAAAATCCGTCTCGGAAATGGCTGCCTCACTGGACAACGTGGAACAGGCAGACGGAATCCAGCGCCGGGGACTGGTGCTCTCCTACCTGATGCGTTTCAAGCAGATCTGCAATCATCCCAGCCAGCTGGTGGGCGACGGCCGCTACCAGCCCGCGGCCAGTGGAAAATTCGGCCGGTTGACGGAAATTTGCGAAGAAATCGCCTCCCGTCAGGAGAAAGTACTGGTTTTCACCCAGTTTCGAGAAATGACCGCTCCGCTGGCAGCGCATTTGTCGGCGGTGTTCGGCCAGCCAGGATTGGTCCTCCACGGTGGCACGGCTATCGGCAAGCGGAAGAAACTCGTCGATCAATTTCAGCGCGAAGAGGGCCCGCCTTTTTTCGTGCTGTCACTGAAAGCAGGGGGCACGGGTCTCAACCTGACCGCCGCGTCCCACGTCATCCACTTCGACCGCTGGTGGAACCCGGCCGTGGAAAACCAGGCCACCGACCGCGCGTTTCGCATCGGGCAAAAGCGGAATGTGCTGGTTCATAAATTTGTCTGTCGTGGTACGATTGAGGAGCGTATCGACGAGTTGATGGAAGAGAAAAAGTCGTTGGCGGAGGATCTCTTGGATGGCGGCACGGAAAAATTATTGACCGAAATGAGCGATCGGCAGCTGCTCGATCTGGTTTCGCTCGACGTCAACAAGGCGCTGGCCTGAGGGCGGCGGAGCCTGCCCCCGGCTGGAACGGGGAGCCGCCAGCTAAGGCAAGCTGCCGCTCGGACAGTAGAGGACTGGAAAGAAGAATCCACCAGGAAAGGACGGTTATGCCTTACTATCAAAGGTGGGCACCCTATGTGTCCGTGGCTGAGCGGCGTCGCCGCGCCGCGAAGAAGATGTCGCAACTCAGAAAAAAGGGCCTGGACATTCAGCCCATCGAGATTGAGGGGCGTAAAATTGCCAAGACATTTTGGGGGCAGGCGTGGTGCGACCACATG
>CAMYJY010000108.1 GCA_947258835.1 uncultured Pirellulales bacterium | reverse complement strand
AGTTGGATATTCGTGATAGAATTTTCGCGGCAGGAGAATAGTTATGCAAATTAACATTTCAGACGAAACTTATCGGGCGATCGCTGAGCAGTATGGTGATGTGACCGCATTCCTGGAAAAGGCCGCACAACAAGCCTTGGGTAATGACGGTGGCGCGAAGCCTAAATTTAACGCCGAAACATTGCTGGCTGATTTCCAGGCGCTGGAGGGAATGTTTGGTAATGCCAGTCTACTGGACGTCCTCGATGACCGTCGGATAGGGCGGAAGTAATGCCCCTTATTCTTGATGTCTCTGCCATCGCACCGTTGGCTTTTTGAGGTATTTAGCAAATCCGCGGTAGCGGCGCGCCGAGCGGTTCGTCCAAGGGTACCTCTTGACCAGTCGCCCTGCGAACCACAATGCCCGCCAGGGTGCCGGCAGTTACCTCACCGATCCGCACAGCGCGGGAGGTCTCGCCGACACCGTGCAGCACGCGGAGGGCGGGCTCTGTAAACTCGGGCGGAACGGCCAGCACCATCGTCCCTTCATTGGCCACATGCAGGGGATCAATCCCCAAGAGTTCACACGCCCCCCGCACTTCCGGCGTGACCGGCACCTTCGCCTCAGACACCATGAGTGTCGTCTGGCTGGCTTCGGCCCACTCCTGCAGGACCGCGGCCACCCCGCCCCGGGTGGCATCGCGCATCGCGCGGTAAGGTATTTCCGCTTGCCGCAGCGCACCAATCGCATTGCGTAGTGGAGCGCTGTCGCTGGTGGGCGCGGTCTCAAATTGCAAGGCCTCGCGACGGACCATTACCGCCATCCCATGACAACCAATGGGACCGGTCACCAGCAGCTGATCCCCCGGCTTCAAAGCGGCGGGCCCCGGCGCCGCCGGACCAACCTGAACACCAACGCCGGCCGTGTTGATGAACAGACCGTCTGCCGCACCTCGGGGAACGACCTTGGTATCCCCGGTAACAACCTGCACATCACACCGCCGGGCCGCCTCGGCAAGGGACTGAAGAATCTTTTGCAGCGTGGCAATCGGTAAGCCTTCTTCGATGATCAGCCCCAGGCTCAACCAGCGCGGATCAGCGCCTGAGACGGCCAAATCGTTCACCGTGCCAAATACGGCCAACGAACCAATGTCGCCTCCGGGGAAAAACAGGGGAGAAACCACAAAACTGTCCGTGGTCATGGCCAGCGGACCGTCGCAGGGAGGCAGCAGGGCCGCGTCCTCCAGCGCCAGCAAATACTCGTTTCCCAGCACGGGCATGACGTGCTCACGAAGGAGCTGACGCATCAGACGGCCCCCTTCACCGTGGGCCAACGTAATGCACGGATCGCCTACCGCCGTCGGCACGGGGCACGTGGGACTCAAGTCATTCATGTTGATGAAAGCACCTCTCTATCTTCTGACACATTCCTGCGGCAGCAATGGAACCACAGCGAAACAACGTTGTTTCCGTTGTTTCGTCGTGGTTCAAAATTCTCAGCTAATGGGCTGCGCGCAGGCTCCGTCACCGGCATTCTTGGCATACCGATAATAGGCAGCGCAGGCGCCCTCCGCCGAGACCATCGGCGCCCCCAGGGGAGATTCGGGGGTGCATGTGGTGGCAAAGTGCTCGCACTCCCGCGGCTTCATTTTTCCGGCCAGCACCTGGCCGCTGGGACATGGCGACGACTCCACCTGACGCAATTCCGGCAGGGCAAAACGCTTGCGGGCGTCAAAACGTTCCCAGCGACCTCGCAACTGCAAACCGCCTTGGGGGATATTTCCCAACCCCCGCCAGGACCGGTCGCAGATTTCATAAACATCATCCACAATGGCTTCCGCCTGCCGATTGCCCGCGGCCAGAGCGGCCCGTTGATAACGATTACAAACCGTCGCCTCGCCCTGCTCCAGCTGCCGCACGCACTCCAAGATCCCGGACAGCAAATCCGCCGGCTCAAATCCGCTGACCACCACGGGCAGTTGGTATTTTTGGGCAAATTCTTGATAACATTGATAGCCCGCCACCGTGCAGACGTGTCCCGCCCCCAAAAAACCTTGCACGGTGTTGCCGGGGCTGGCCGCCAACATCTCCATCGCCGGCAACACCCGCACGTGGGCTACCAATAGCGAGAAATTTTCTAGCCCCAGTTGGCCGGCTTGTTGGACTGCCACTGCCGTGGCAGGTGTCGTGGTTTCAAATCCTACTGCAAAAAAAACCACCTGCTGATCGGGACAGGAAGCCGCGTACTCAACCGCATCCAGCGGAGAGTAGACGATTTTTACATTGCCTCCCGTAGCTCGCACCTGCAGCAGCGACTCGTGGCTGCCGGGAACACGCAGCATATCCCCAAAGCTGGTCAGGACCACATCCGGCCGGCGGGCCAAATCAATCGCCAAATCAATGGCCTCCAGGGGCGTCACGCACACCGGACACCCGGGCCCGTGGATCAGTTCCACCACGCCCTCCAGGGCCACATCGATGCCATGCCGCAGCAAACCGTGGGTCTGCCCGCCACAAACCTCCATGATGGTCCAGCTGCGAGTCGCCAGTTGCCGGATTTCGGCAATCAGTCGCTGGCACAGTTCAGGCTGTCGATATTCGTCCACATAGCGCATTTTCGTATGCTCCCTTTCCCCGGTGGGCAAATGCCTCACTATCTCAAACTGAAAACGAGGCCTCCATGAAGCCGGTAAAGCCCGAGAAAACAGCCCCCGTTTGCCCACCGCGGCGGCTCACCAAGAAATCTGGTTGTGAGGCCGGATGGAGTGGGCTTTTCCGGCCCAAACCGGCCAGCACGAGGCATGCCTGTTGTCACTTTAAGTAACTATCGTTCGCCTGCAACGGCTCGGTTTGCAGTTCCGCTAAGTCAATTTCTTCGAGCGTGGCCCAAATTTTTGCGGCTTCTTCCGGATCGATGCGACTGATGGCAATCCCCGCGTGCACCAACACATAGTCGCCCAGGGCCGCATCCGTCAGGCAGGCCATGTTGACCTTCCGCTGGATGCCCCCGAATTCCACTAAGGCACTAATGAAGGGCGATGCGCGGTCGCACCACTCCACAACTTTTCCAGGTACAGCTAAACACATGTGCTAAATAGTCCCTTGCCTTGCCATAAATGCCAATTGACCGGCCGCTAATCCGCCATCATTGGGTGGAATTTTACCTGGCCAGCCGAGTGGCTGCTGATGTTCGATGAGTTGTTCTCGGAGCAACTCCGTCAATAAGCGATTTTGGAAAACGCCCCCCGTAAATACCGCAGGCACGCAGACGCGCCGGCAGATCGCGGCAATGCCCGCCGCCAATGTACGATGAAATCGCATGGAAATCACCCCCGGGGCCACACCCTGCTCACAATCGACCAACAAACCCGCGAACAACGCCCGCCAATCCAGTTCCAACAGCTTACCCTCGCGCAGCGGCAGTGGATACCGCCCCTGCGCGGAGCGATCGGCCACCGCTTCCAGCCGCATGGCCGGTTGACCGTCAAAATCGGCGCGTGCCAGCCCCAACACGATGGCCGCGGCAGCGTCGAATAATCGCCCCGCACTAGTCGTCAGCGGCGAAAACTTGGGATTGCCGGCAATTTGCTGCACCGGGTGGATATCCCGGCCTTGCCAGCAGGACAACGGGGCCAGCCGCGCAGGCTCCACAACCTCACCTAAAATGGCCACCGCTGCCCGCCAGGGCTCACGAATCGCGGCCTCGGCACCCGGCAACCGGAAGGGCCGCAGCCGCGCGAAGCGCTGAAACTGCGTGGCCGTCGCCAACAAGAATTCTCCTCCCCAAATCGTGCCGTCAGTGCCGTATCCCGTACCATCCCAGGCAACTCCTAGCACTTCCCGATCCAGCCAACCGTGCTCGAGCATCCCCGCCAACACGTGCGCGTAATGATGCTGTACGGCCATCGCTGCCGGCCGCTGCTGTTGGGCCCAGTGGGTAGAAAAATACTCCGGATGCAGATCATGCACCAACTGCTCGGCGCGAAATTGATACAGATTTTCCGTTTCCTGGATCTGCTCCAGAAAACGCTGCCGTGCGCGGAAGCCTTGCTGATCTCCCACATGCGGTCCCAGCACGGCCTGGGCCCCGTTGGACCAAGCGAAGGCTGACTTCTGGTGCCCGCCCACTGCCAACGCTGCAGGTCCAGCGGGAAGATCCAAAGCCAAGGGGGCCAGCCCGCGGGCCAACCGGAGCGTGACTGGGCGTCCGGCAATCACCCGCACCACGCTGTCATCGATCGGTCTGGCAATTTCGCGATTATGGTGCAGAAAGGCGTCGCACAGATCGGACAAATGCTGCTCTGCCTGATCCACTTGGTATTCCAGCGGATCACCGTCTCGGTTGCCGCTGGTGCATACCAGAGGGCGACACACACCGCGCAGCAGCAGGGCATGCAGAGGGGTCGTGGGTAAGAGCAGCCCGACCGTATCCAAATCCGGATGGACACCGGGCGCTAAATCGGAGCCCTGTTTTGCCCGGACCAACAGGATCGGATTCTCGGCCGCGGACAATGTCTGGCATTCGGTCGCATCAAAAACGGCCAGGCGTTCGGCTGCCTCCACGGACTCCACCATCACAGCCAAGGGTTTTTTTGTCGGACGTCCTTTCCTTTGTCGCAGGCGTTCCACGGCTGGTGCATGGGTCGCATCCACCAGCAGTTGATACCCCCCCAAGCCGCGCACGGCCAAGATCTTCCCTGCCCGCACCGCACGGATCGCAGCATCGAGTGCCTGCGGGCCGCTGAAGCTGCCGCCCTGCGCGCTGCTGGTATACCACACCTGGGGACCACAGTCGTGGCAGGCATCGGTCTGGGCGTGAAAACGCCGATCGCCGGAACTGGTGTATTCGTCGCGACAGGGGGAACAAAAAGAAAAAGCGGACATGGTCGTATCCGCCCGCTCGTAGGGCATGGAGCCGACAATCGTATAGCGGGGCCCGCACAGCGTACAGCTGGTGAAGGGATACCCAAAACGACGGTCTCGTGGGTCGTTGATCTCTTGCAGGCAGGCACTGCACACGCCGATGTCCGGCGGCACGCGGGCCTGCAGCGGCCCGGCGGATGGCTCCTGGATGATCGTGAACGTATCCCGACCGACTGGAACCATCTCCTCGATCTGATAATCCTCCAACACCGTTCCCGGCGGCAGCGATGCGGGCAGCGCAGCGCTGAAATGGGAGACTTGGCTGGAGGATCCCTCCACTTCAATCTCTACGCCCCGGGAGGTGTTTTGGACGACTCCGCCCAATCCCTGCTCGCACGCGAGTCGGCAGATGGTCGGGCGCACGCCCAGCCCCTGCACACGTCCGGAAAGCACGAACCGACGCCCCCTCCGGTCGACCGGAGGGCTGGGCAACCCGTCGGAGACAGCCGCTGAATCACCGTGATCTGCTCCACCCTGATCGCCTTCCACTGGGAGGTTGTCCCAGACGGCCCGCAACTCGGGCTTTTTCATGGGCACGACGGGATCCACCAAGAAGCTACCGGTAATTTTGCTGTACGCATCTCACTCTCCGGCGAACTTATCGGTACCTGGCATTTCACTGCCGTAAACGTCCAACAATTGCAAACGGGTAGCCGTCAATCGTTTGGCCAGTGCCAGTGCCGTGCGTCGCATGACTTCGTAACCAAACTTGGGATTGCGGCGACAAAGGTTCACCAACAAGCCTCCTGGAATACGCACGACACGTGTGGCTTCGACCGCCCTGGCCGTGGCGGTCAGTTGCGATTGTTCCAGCAGAGTCGACCACCCCAAAATCTCCCCAGCGCCGACCGTGAGGATGCTTTTGCAGCCAACTCCGGCAGCGCAGATCTCCATGGAGACACTACCCGAGACAACCAAATAGACGTACTCCGGTGGTTGGCCCTCACGGAAGAGCGTCTGTCCTGATTCAATGGACACCAACTCGGACATTTCGGCAATTTGTTCGAGAAACTCATCGGCAATGTCATGCAAAAAATGCACGGTCCGCAGGGAGTCGACTACCAACTGCTTGCTCATGATTCTACTCAGATTCGGGAGGTGCGTATTCTGAAATGACTCGCCGCAGGTCCTGCATTTGCAAACCGTGTGAACCTAGCATCCGCCCCACCCGCGCGTCAAGAGAAACGTCGGGGGGTAATTGCAACTTGTTGATCAGATAGGGCACGGGAACACCACTGGCCCGTGCTACTTCCGACAAGGTCATGAAACCGCGAATTTCTCCGTGTGCCATGGCTTCTTTGGCGGCATCCTGATGGATGTCGTCCTGCCCCAGCGAACGCGGCACGCGCTGCACGGGGCTCAATAAGGGCGCGGACGCCAGGAGTACCACGCAAACCAGCCCCGTCAGGCCGAGGAGGAAACGTTGTCCCGAGGCCTGTCCGCGCGGATAACCTTGGAGGGCACAGCGAATCCAGCTCCAGTGCAACACGACGTGTATCGTCAAAATTGCCAGCAACCCCAGGGCAATCCAGTAGTGCAGGCTTCCCCATTCATGACGCGAAAACCCCCACAGCAAGTAAATTGATTTGGATCGCCCTCCCCTGCCGGTACCGACGCCGTGCAACCGGTGAGCATCTTGAACATCCGTGGAAGTCCCAGCGACCACCGGGAGCGGGCCACTGTCTTCCGAGCGGTAGCTCGCATTGTTTGGCGGCACTGCCGCCCTCGCATTGTCTGGCGGTACTGCCGCCCTCGCGTTGGCTGGCGGCGCTGCCGCCCCACTTCCAGGCGGCAGCTGGTATCTTAGCAAAAAGCCGGTTGTCGCTAAGAAAACGAAACCCACATAGGCCAAGGTATCGACAATCGCATTGACTTGCGTTCGTTTCATGCGAGCCTCTGCCTGCCTGCAATTACTTAAAATGAACCACGACGAAACAACGCAACGACGAACAGGGACTTAATTTTT
>CAMYJY010000107.1 GCA_947258835.1 uncultured Pirellulales bacterium | reverse complement strand
TAGCCCCGGTTCCGTGAGACGCACAAGAACCGGGGCTATCGCCCATCGGCTCAGGCTCGACAGGCATGTGCTGGCCGCTAGAATTTGCTAAACATTAGTAAACGACCTGAAGACGGCTGGGCCACGGGTCGATGCGGGCTGCCAGTTGCTTCAGCGGACCTGCACACAATCGCCTCCGAGCCAATTCGCATGATCCATTTCAGCAAGCTTTATCTGGTCGCCATTGTCGTATTTTTAGCACTGGACGCGGTCTGGCTGGGGCTGGTGGCCCGCAAGTTCTATCGCACACACCTCGGCTTCCTGCTCACCGACCAACCGAATTGGTGGGCCGCGGTGGCGTTTTACTTGCTCTTCGTGGCCGGTATCGTCCTTTTCTGCATCCTGCCCGCACTGCAGGCTGGCTCACTCGCCCAGGCCCTGCTGTGGGGCGGGTTCTTTGGTTTGGTGACCTACGCCACCTACGATCTCACCAACCAAGCCACGGTAAAAAAATGGCCCTGGATCGTGACCGTCGTTGATCTGTGCTGGGGCGCGCTGCTATCGGCCACCGTCAGTGCCGCGGGCTACCTGGCTGGTCGTTGGCTCGAGCCGCACTAATCCGAATCATTGGATTTCTTTGCGCAAGTTGCCGATTATACCAGCGTCAGCTCCGCGAACTTGGAATCGCGGTGCGTCCTGGATCATGTTATCCAAGTCTACGCACAAAGGATCTTTGCCATGCATTGCTGGGCTTTTTCACCAATCACCGGATTTTGGCTGCTAGCAGCCGCGCTCGGCTGCTGCTGTGCTAGCAACTCGGCGGAGGCACGGCAGGAATATTATTCCGCGCTGGGCACACCGCAGTCACCGCCAGCAGAGGCGTTAAACATACCGGACCCGCTCCAGTCCAGCGATAACGTGGAGGGGCAACCAGCACAGCAGAATGCTGAGTACGACAACTCGGCCGTCCTGGAAGAAGAGCTGGATACCTCGTGGGAGTTGGATCTTCCGCAGCAGGCACCCACCGATGCTTGTGCCGGGGGCGTCTTCGCCTGCGGCATGGGCGTGCAGAATACGTGTGGCGTGCAGGACCCGTGTGGCGACACCAGCTGCCGCCCGCGAACGCGTTTGTACGGGGGCTTTGAGGCCACATTCCTAAAACCCCGCTTTGAAGAAAATCCGGCCTTCATGATCAGAACGGACGACGGCGCGGGTGCCGTGACACATACGGACACCGAGTTTGACTACGATTTGGAATTCTCGCCGCGGGTCTGGTTGGGTGCCGATGTTTGCGACGGCTTGGGCTGGCGCGTGAGCTGGTGGCAGTTCGATCATCCTGCCGCCACCTCCACCGCGAGTCCCCCCGCAAATAACCTCGGGGAGCTTACGCATCCAGAATTTGCCGATGTCGATATTTCGAGCACCATCCCCACCGACACCTTTTCGGCTGCCAGCGGACTGAACGCCTACACCATCGATTTGGAGGCCACCAAGCAAACGGGGTTCGGTCGTTGGGGCCTGGGACTCAGCTGCGGACTCCGCTACGCCTTTGCCGAACAAACCTACTTAGCCCAATTGCGTGACGTCGGCAATACTCTGCTGGGACAAATCAACTACCGGCACTCCCTGGAAGGGTTTGGGCCCACGATGTCGCTGCGGGCCTACCGGCCCTGGTCCTCGCGCTTGGGTATGTACTGTTTGGCACGAGGATCGGTCCTGTTTGGTGACGGTGCCAGCACCCTCTCGGCAGGTGAAGATCTGGATTTGATCACGCCCATTACCACAACCCAAACCACCAACCGAGACGACCTCCTCTCCATTGGTGAAATCCAACTCGGCCTGCAATGGCGCGGTTGGCGGTGGAGGGCGCTGCGACCGTTTGTCTCCACGGCCATCGAGGGACAGGTGTGGAACGGCGCGGGCAATGCTTCCAGCGAAACGGGCACACTGGGTCTGTTTGGCTTCAATACCTCGCTGGGCGTCGACTGGTAAGTCTAATGTGAGATGTGAGATGTGAAGTACAACCGTAGGCTGGTGCGCAGCACCTTGTAGCGGAGTGTGTGATGTAAGATATTTGATGTGGGGTGTGATGTTCTTAGGCTGCGCCCCAACTAACTGAGGTTGTCCCCTACATCAAATATCACACATCACACATCAAATATCACACATAAAAAGGTGGGGCTTCGCCCCCGACTACGAGCTGCCAATCATGGCCCGTTCAGCAACCCCCAACCAGCAGCACGTGCTCACGGTGAGCCAGCTTACCGCCCAGTTTCAGGGGCTGGTGGAGCGGGAGTTTCCCTCCGTGTGGGTGGCCGGGGAAATTTCAAATTTTTCCCGGCCCCAATCCGGCCATTGCTACTTTACGCTCAAAGACGAGGCTGCCCAGTTGCGGGCCGTGATGTGGCGGAGCACGGCGGCACGGCTAAAATTTGACTTGCAAGATGGACTGGAAGTCATCTGCCGTGGACGTCTGGATGTCTATCCGCCTCGGGGTAGCTACCAGTTGGTCGTCGAGCAACTGCAACCGCAAGGTGTGGGGGCCTTGGAACTGGCCCTCCGCAAGCTGCGGGAAAAACTCTCCCGAGAAGGCCTCTTTGCCGCGGAGCGGAAACGCCCCTTGCCCACCTTCCCACAACGCGTGGGGGTGGTGACCAGCCCCACCGGGGCCGCGATTCGCGATTTTTTAGAAGTGCTCCGCCGCCGCTGGCGCGGTGTGGAGGTGTTGATTTTTCCGGCACGCGTTCAGGGCGACAGCGCGGCGGAGGAAGTGGTCGCTGGCCTCCGCCAAGCCCAGCTGCTGCAGCCGCCCTTGGACGTGTTGGTGGTCTGCCGCGGCGGTGGCAGCGCGGAAGACTTATGGACCTTCAACACCGAGCAGGTCGTGCGAGCGCTGGCCGCTTCACCCGTGCCAACCGTGTCGGCCGTGGGCCATGAAATCGATGTCACCCTGGCCGATCTGGTCGCCGACCAGAGGGCCCTCACCCCCAGCGAGGCGGCCGAATTGGTGGTGCCGGCGGCGGAAGATGTTCGGCAACGTCTGCACCATTGCGAAACGCGACTCCGCAGCGCCCTTAGCTGGCGGGCCACCTCGCTACGAAATCGCCTGGAGGGCCTGGCGCGCCGCGCGGTGTTTACCCGCCCGCTGGAACGAGTGCATCACTTGGGCCGTCGGCTCGACGAACAGGCGACCTACCTCGATCAGCGGATCAAGTTGCAGCTCCGCGAACAGCACAATCGCCTGGCCGCTCTTGGCGGTAAACTGGAAACACTCAGCCCGCTGGGCGTATTGCAGCGGGGATATAGCCTGACCCAAGCCCGGCAAACGGGACGGCTCATCACCCAAGTCGGCCGTCTCCGCCCCGGAGAGCAGTTGATCACCCGCTTTGCTCAGGGCTCGGCCGTCAGCACAGTCGACTCCATCGAGCCCCCAGACCCTGACAAACCAGCGCGCGACTAAAGGAACGAAACAGTGGCCAAAAAGAAAAAAGTTGAGACCAAACAGCCCAGTTTTGAACAGGGACTGGCCGAGCTGGAGGCCGTCGTCGCCAAGCTCGAAGGGGGCCAGCTGGATCTGGATGCGTCCCTGGAGCAATACGAACAAGGGGTCCGTCATCTAAAATCTTGCTACCGCTTGCTCAACGAAGCGGAACGGCGGATTGAATTGGTGGCCGGAGTCGACGCCCAAGGCCGCGCCACCACAACACCCTTCGAGGACGTGGAGGACGAGTCGCTGACAGAAAAAAGCGCCTCCCGTAGTCGGCGACGTTCTGCCACGGAAAAAAGCTCCCGGCAGCCACGCAAATCGGATTCAGACGTGGACGACGGCTCCTCACTCTTTTAGGATGGTTCTCAAAGTGAAAACAGGTATCCCTAGTGCTTGCCGGTTTGGGCCGGAAAAGCCCACTCCATCCGCCTCCCAACTAGGTTTCTTGGTGAGCTGCCGCGGTGCGGAAACGGGGGCTTTTTTCTCGGGCTTTACCGGCTTCATGGAGCCCCTGTTTTCAGTTTGAGGATGGTTTTATTGGACATCGAAACAAACCTCACGAGCGTGCTGTGATTTTCGCGCACCGATCGATGCTGCCTTGCGGGAAGCCATCGCGTTTTCCGATGATTGCCCACCCCGCTTACGCCAGGCCATCGAGTATAGCCTGTTAGCACCTGGCAAGAGATTGCGACCGCAGCTGGTGCTGTTGGCGACTCAGGCCTGTGGCGGACAGTACGCCGACGCCATGCCCGCGGCGGTGGCCGTGGAAATGATCCATGCGTACTCGCTGGTGCACGATGATCTGCCGGCCATGGACGATGACGATCTCCGGCGGGGCCGGCCCACCTGCCACAAACACTTCGACGAAGCCACCGCCATCTTAGTGGGCGATGCCCTGCTCGCCCGGGCGTTTGAAGTGCTGGCCAGCCAGCTGGAGCCGGCCGAATTGGCGGCCCGCTGCTGCGCGGCCTTGGCCCAAGCGGCCGGTGCTACGGCGCTGGTCGGAGGGCAGGCGGATGATTTGGCCGCGGCAGGAGTGCCCGGGGAACAGCACACAAATAATATCGACCAGACGCGAATCCATCAATTAGAATCAATACATAGGCGGAAGACAGGGGCCCTGTTCCGCGTGTCGTTGCAGCTGGGTGCCCTGGTGGCACGGGCCACTGCCGCACAGCTGGAGGCCCTGGACACCTATGGCCGGCACTTGGGCTTGGCCTTTCAGGTGGTGGATGACCTGCTCGATGTCTCCGGCTCCGAAGCAGACGTCGGCAAACGCGTGGGCCAGGACGAACGGCAGGGCAAGACAACCTATCCGGCCGTGCTGGGGACGGAGGCCAGTCGACAACGGGTCGAGACGCTGGTGACAACGGCCTGCCAGGCCATCGCGGATTGGGGGGAGGCAGCCGCGCCCTTGCGGGACCTGGCTGTTTTCGTTGGTCAACGCACGAAGTAACGAACCGTCATTTAGAGCTTTACCTTGAACACTTACCTACTACCCAGCATCACCGGCCCCCCAGATCTGCTCCAACTATCCCTCCCTCAGTTGGAGCAGTTGGCCGTCGAGATCCGCGAGGTGCTGTGCAATCTGATCACCTGCCGGAGCGCGCATTTTGCCTCCAACTTGGGCGTGGTGGAATTGTGCCTGGCATTGCATACCAGTTTCGACTTCCGTCAACACCGACTGATTTGGGATACGGGACACCAAATTTATCCGCACAAACTCATCACGGGGCGTTTCCCGGAATTTAACACCATGCGGACCAAAGGGGGCCTGATGGGCTACCCCCACCCGCTGGAGAGCGAATACGATTTGTTCATGACGGGGCATGCCGGTGCCAGCGTGTCCACGGCCCTGGGGCTGACCAGTGGGGACGCGCTGTTGCGCCCTGCAGAGCAACGCTATGCCGTGGCCGTCATCGGCGATGGTGCCCTGCCCTCCGGCGTGGTTTTCGAGGCCTTCAACAATGCCCGTGCCCCCCATGACAAACTGCTGGTCATCTTGAACGACAATCACATGTCGATTTGTCCGCCGGTGGGCGGCTTGGCCGATTACTTGGATCGACTGCGAATCAATCCGATGTACACGGGCCTCAAGGACGAAATCGTCAAAATTCTGGGCAAAGTGCCACTCTTGGGCGACCCGACGGAGCGGTTCTTAGTGCAACTGAAAGAGGCCGCCAAAGCGGGTCTCAGCGGTGGCATGATGTTCGAGAACCTGGGCTTCCGCTACGTGGGCCCCATCGACGGACATAATTTGGGTTTGTTGCGCAAATATCTCAAACGGGTCCACCGCATTCCAGGGCCGGTACTGCTCCACGTGGTTACGGAAAAAGGCCACGGTTTTCAGCCCGCCGCCGCGGATCCAGTCCTGTTCCACGCGCCGCCTCAGTTTGAGCGTGCGGCGGAGAAAATCGTGGCCATGCAGCAAAGCTCGGCCCGGGCCTACACCCATGTGGCTTCCGAGTCGATCGCCGCCCAACTGGAAAAAAATCCACGCGTGACCGTGCTCACAGCCGCCATGTGCCAAGGCAATAAACTGGAACAGGTGCGCGATGCCTATCCGCAGCGCTTTTTCGACACGGGAATTTGTGAAGCCCACACGGTAGCCTTTGCCGCCGGCCAAGCCAAAGCTGGCCTGCGCCCCATTGTGGATATTTACAGTACTTTTCTGCAGCGCGCCTTTGACCATATTTTCCAAGAAGTGGCCCTGCAAAATCTGCCCGTGACCTTCATGCTCGACCGCGGCGGCTTGGCAGGCCCCGATGGGCCGACCCATCACGGCGTGTTTGACCCCAGTTACCTGCGGATCTTCCCCAACCTGGTGGTGATGGCACCGGGCGATGCGCGCGATCTGCCGCTGATGTTGGATTTTGCCCTCGAGCACACCAGCCCCTGCGCTATTCGCTACCCCAAGGCCACCGCCATCGAGCTGCCACGATCGCCGGCCCGCATGGAACTTGGTCGGAGCGAAGTCCTGCACTGGGGAAGTGACGGTTGTCTGGTGGCCTATGGCGCACTCCTGCCGGCCTGCCTGGAAGCCGCCGCGGAACTCCGCCAGGCAGGGCACGACGTGGGCGTGATCAACGCCCGGTTCCTGAAGCCGCTGGACACAGAAACCATCCTCCGCGCGGTCCAGGAATGTGACTATGTGATCACGTTGGAAGAAGCGGCCCTGGCCGGAGGTTTTGGCAGCGCCGTGCTGGAAGCCGCCGCCGATGCCGGTCTGGATGCCAGCCGGGTCCATCGCCTGGGCATCCCGGATCATTTTGTGGAACATGGCCAGCGGGAGGAACTGCTGGCCGATCTCCACCTGGACGTGACCGGCATCGTCCACACCTGCCGTCGACTAGCCGACCAGCGGCAGTGCAAAGTTGAGCCACAGCATGGAACCGTGGACTAAAGCAACTTACCAAAATCCGCGGTTGTTGCCCCCGTGCAGAGTAGAACCACCAAGACACAAAGACACGAAGGTTATCCGCACTCCCTCTCTTTGTGTCTTCGTGTCTTCGTGGTTCAACTTATTTCCGCAGATATGTCTTGTATCTCTTTTTTTCAGTTTAAACTATGATTCTCTCTTGATTCGTAGTTTCCGTTGTTTCGTCGTGGTTCAAAACTCTTACCGTTAGTCGCCCAAAGAGCGATTTCCCTTGGCCACAGCCCAGATTATGCTAGAAGCATGAATGCTCAGCCTCCCTCCTGCCACAACACAACGGGCCCCCCGCGGGCCTTGATCCTGGCGGATGTCCAGCGACCCGAAATTCGTGAGCGGGCGGCGGACCTGCGTCCCAGCTTAGAAAAATACCTGGACGTGGTGGCGACAGTCGATGACTTGAGCGCCCCGCTGCCAGCCGAGTCGGTGGATGTGGCGGTCGTCCTCGGCGGAGACGGCTCCATGCTGCGGGCCGCACACTGCATGGGGTACCGGCAGTTGCCCGTGCTGGGGATCAATTTGGGCCACTTGGGTTTCTTGGCGGATATTCAACCCGACCAGCTGGAGCAAGTATTGCCCTGCGTGGTCCGCGGCGCCTACCGCGTGGTGGAACACTTGATGTTTGAATGCGATGTGCAGCGGGAGGGCCAACCGTCTCTGAACCTGCTGGGACTGAACGAAGTGGCCGTGCTAGCAGGTCCCCCGTTTACCCTCCTGGAGGTGGAGCTGTACGTTGACGCTGAATTGGCAACGACTTATAGTTGCGACGGTTTGATTGTGAGTACCCCCGTGGGTTCGACGGCCCATAGCCTGTCGGCTGGAGGTCCGATTTTGCGAAAGGATTTGCAGGCGTTTGTCATTTCCCCCATCAGTCCCCATACACTCACCAATCGGCCCGTGATAGACTCTGCCCAGCGGATTTACGAGCTCGCGGTGCCCACTCCCCAGGCCGGCACTTCCTTGGTCGTGGACGGCAAAGTGATCTGTGCGCTGCGGAGCACCGACCGCATTCGTGTCCGCCGCTCGACAGCGAAATTTCAACTGATCGAAGTCCCGGGACAGGGTTACTACCGTACCTTACGTGAGAAACTTGGTTGGGGCGGACGTCTGAAGTGGAACGATTAGTCGTTGAGCAAGCAAGCTTGATCAACGACTAAGAACGTGTTTTAAAATACGGGTGCCACTGCTGGTTTTATCCAGCAGTGGGCGTCAGGTACCCGCTTGGCACTGCTGGGCAAGCCAGCAGTGGCACCCACGGACCTAAGAATGCAAATTTTAAAACACATTCTAAGAGGACGACGCGTGTACCCGATTATTTCAGCAACAAGGATTCAGCATGCCCTCCGCTAAGTTCCTACCCCAATCATTCTTGCTGATCGCCCTGGCCATGGCTGGGCCGTCATCCTTGGCAGCCGCGGAAACGGAGGCCCAACATCGGCTGCAGTATAAGTTTCAGATGGGGGAAGTACTCCGCTATGGCATCCAGCACACCACCAACATTCGCACCACGATTGAAGGCACGACCCAGGAAGCCCACAGCCTGAGCAAGTCGATCAAGGCCTGGAAGGTGACGGACGTGCTGCCCTCCGGTGAGATGGAATTTGTGCATCTGGTCGAAAGGGTACGGATGTCCAACCGGGTCCCCAATCGGGCCCCGCGGAAGTATGACAGCGAAACGGACCAAACCCCACCTCCCGGTTTTGAGCAGGCGGCGAGTGCCGTCGGTGTGCCCCTGTCCGTCATCCGGATCGCGCCCACGGGCCAGGTGGTGCACCGCGTGGAAAAACATCCCCAGCCCACCCCCAGCCCGGATCTGCCCATCACCCTGCCCTTACCGCCCGACCCCATCGCGGTGGGTGCCACCTGGGATTTTGTTTACGAAGTCAATACCCAGCGGGCGGGTGGCGCCCCACTGTCGGTGAGCACGCGCCGCGTGTGCACTCTCGAGCAAGTCCAAGCCGGCGTGGCGACAATCGCCGTGGAATATCAACTGCTGACCCCCGTCAGCCCGTATGTGGAATCGCAACTGGTCGACCGCCTGAGCCAAGGCAAGCTGCGTTTTGATATCGAGCAGGGGCGGTTCCTCTCGCAGCAGCTCGATGTCGACCGCCGCATCATCGGCTTTTCCGGAGACGCCAGCAGCATGCACTTTGTGTCACGGCTGGAGGAGAGACTGCTGGAGGCGGGTGGCATCGGTTGGCGATAGCCTACCGATGGGACGCAGTCACAAGAGGTTCCACAACATCTGAGAGCCCGTACTGTAGGTATCCAACGACCGGGAAAAATAGCAGCGTGAAACGGTTTTGAGACGTGCCGCCGGTCAACAGCCCGCGCACTCTACCTCGTGCACAATCACAATGTCGTGCACGCCCGAGACCATGTGCGGACGGTCCGAACCGGCCGTGAGATGGGATCCGCCAACGATCACGATGCGGTCCCCGCGGGTGGCCAATCCCGCACGGCAGGCCCAAGTGTCGGTATGCTTGATGAGTTGATCGACATCGTAGGCCGGCGCTCCGCGGAGCGGCATCACCCCCCAGTAGAGACACATCTGTCGGAGCGTCGTCTCCTCGGTGCTCACGCCAATCGTGGGGACAAAACTACGCTGTTGCGAGAGGGCCAAGGCGGTGCGCCCGGAGTGGCTGGAAACCACCACCAACTTGGCCTTGAGCGCCAAGGCCATCGTGCCAGCCCCCCCCACCACCGCGCGGGTGATGTCTTGAAGTTGATCCGCCTGGCGGCTGCTCGTTTCGCGTAGGGGCTGATTCGCCATGCTGCTTTCCGTGGCCCGGGCAATGCGACTCATCATTTCCACCACCACACGGGGATGTTTGCCGATGGCCGTCTCGCCCGAGAGCATGCAGGCATCGGCACCGTCCAGAATCGCGTTGGCCACATCGGTCACTTCGGCGCGGGTGGGCCGGAGCGACTCGTGCATGCTGTCCAGCATTTGCGTGGCAATGATCACGGGCTTGCGAAAATCATGGCAGACATTAATCACTCGCTTTTGGGCCAGCGGCATTTCGGCAACGTCAATTTCCACGCCCAAGTCGCCCCGCGCCACCATCACGCCGTCGGCCTCGGCCACGATTTCCTCCAAGCATTCCAAGGCCTCGCGTTTTTCGATTTTGGCAATCACACTGGCCGAGGAATTGCTGGAGCGAACAATGTTTTTTAGCGTCCGTACTTCGTCAGCCGAGCGTACAAAGCTGAGACTGACAAAGTCGACACCGGCTTTGGCTGCCCATATTGCATGCTGATGGTCGTCCACACTAATCGCTGGTGCGCTCAGGCGGATTCCCGGCATGTTGATGCCTTGGCGACTCCGAATGGTACCCTCCTGAATTACGCGTGCCCGTACCCGATCGTCAAATTTCTGCTCCACGACCATACTCACGAGACCGTCAGCCAGCATGATCCGATCACCCACCGAGAGCTCATACACCAACGGCTCGTAGCTGGTAGCCAATTCGTCCGGCGCCGTGCTGTCCCCCGTGACAAAGAAGAACTCATCATTGCGGTGGCAAAAAATACTCTCTTCCTGCAGCTCGCCCAGCCGAAACTTGGGCCCCCCCAGATCCACCAAGATGGCAATGGGCTCATTGAACTCGGCACTGATGGCACGAATTTTATCCACCACAACCTGCTGCTGCTCCGGCTGGCCGTGGGCCATATTCAGGCGGAAGACATTGACCCCTGCCCGGATCAACTCCCCCAGCTGCTCGGTGGAATCGCAGGAGGGCCCTACCGTGGCCACAATTTTGGTCCGTGCCTTATGAGAAGGGGCCTGAGGCATTGCAAACTCTTCAATCAACTGTTCGCAGCACAGAGTCCGCGAAAGGGAGGGGATGATGAACGGAGGTATCTATTCTGTCCGCTACCGGTTCGCTTGGGAAGTGCGTCACCTTGCTGGGGCGGGCACCTTCAAGCATACTTCTGAGGAGTCCTGTGGTTACCTCGGCAGAGCCTGCACCCCCGGGTTCGGCCCGTTCCGGGGAAGCACCTCTCGTTGCGATCCATAATATCCCTGCATGCGACACTGCTGGGAGCGCTCAATGCTGGCCGATTTGGGCCGGAAAAGCCCACTCCATCCGCGTCTCAACCAGGTCTCATTGTGAGCCGCCGCGGTGCGGCAACAGGGGCTGTTTCCTCGGGCTTTACCGGCTTCATGGAGGCCCCGTTTTCAGTTTGAGCATTTTACTCATGCAACCGGCTATGGAACCCAATTACTGGCAGCAGAAGATTTGTATTATTACGGGGGCTTCGGCCGGACTGGGCCTGGCGGTGGCCCGGGCGTTTTCCGCGCGGGGTGCGCGGTTGGTGCTGGTGGCTCGTCGCGAAGGCCCCCTGCTGGCGGCGGCGGACGCCTGCCGTGCGGAAGCGGCGGAGGTGCTACCGGTCGTGGCCGACGTGACGGCAGCAGCCGACGTGGCGCGGCTGCAACAAACCGTAGGCGAGGCCTGGGGAGGGGCCGATGTGCTCTGCAACTGTGCGGGACGCTCTGCCCGCGGGCAGCTGCAAGAGACTTCACCGGAAGAATTTGAGCAGCTGTGGCAGCTTAATTTTTTGGCTGCGGTCCGCACCACGCAGGCCTTCGTACCGCTGCTGCTCCAGCGCCGCGGACATGTGGTGCAGATTGGTTCCCTGGCCAGCAAGGTCGCGCCGCGTTTTTTAGGGGGCTATCCGGCCAGTAAGTTCGCCTTGGCAGCCTATGCCCAGCAACTACGTCTGGAACTTGGACCCCAAGGCCTGCACGTGCTCTTGGTGTGCCCCGGTCCTATCCACCGCGAGGACACAGCGCCGCGTTATCCGCAGTCGGGCATTCCCGTAGCGGCACAGGGGCCTGGCGGAGGCGCCAAGCTAACGTCCTTGGATCCGGATTGGTTGGCCGGCAAAATCCTAGCCGCTTGCCAGCAACGAAAACTGGAGCTCGTCCTTCCCAGAAAAGTCCGTCTCCTGGCGGCGCTGGGGCAACTCGCCCCACGACTAGGCGACTGGCTGCTAAGCCGCGCCACAGCAGATTGACACTAGCCGATCAGGCCGTAGCTGAGCACGATGATCCCCACGTACACCAGCAGCAGGGTCGCCCCCATGGGGCGCTGGATCCGCTCACCTGAAAAAGTAATCCCGACACGAAACACCGCCAGCACGACCAACATGCCCGGCAGCAAAATCCGGAAAAAGTCCGGCCCCGCCTCCAAGCCGGCGGGCGTCACCGCGGCGGACATGCCGGCCACGAACAGGACATTGAGAATATCCGCTCCGATGATGTTGCCGATGGCCAGATCGCCATGGTCCCTGCGAGCCGCCGTGACGGCGGTCACCAGCTCTGGCAACGAAGTCCCCAAGGCCACGAGGGTCGCTGCCACAATCCCGCTGGGGACCCCCCAGCGCAAGGCCGCCACCTCAATCGCCGGGATCAACGCATGGCTGGCGGCAACCACCAGGGCAATCGCCATCAGGAGTTTGCCAATCACGAAGCCCAGCGGCGCGGCGGCATCGGCTTCGAATTCATCGAGTTCGGTTGAGACTCCGGAAGCGCGGGCCCAACGGATGGACAGACAGATGTACCCCACCAACAGCACAAGAAAAGCCAGCAGCAGCGCCGTGCACTTCCGCATTACCTGGCGCACTAAGGAACGACTCGAAAATAACTTCCCGATTGGGACCGCAGATAACAGATGCATCCACGGTGGGACGGAACATGGCAGACAATGGCAGGATAAGACTGTTGGCTTTGTTTGCTCCTGTTCCAATGGTCCGATGTGCAACTTGAAGTACCGAAGTTGTTTTTGAGTTGTCCCTAAGGACTGTCGGCCAGCCGGTCTGATTTCGACGTTTTCCATCTTCGAGCCGTTTGCGTTGCACAGCTGGTGGGCATGTTCCACGTGCTAATGCAACAGTGTGTTTCAATTTTACTAGTAGGACGGGCACTCTTGCCCGTGTACATAGGGACGGGCAGGAGTGCCCGTCCTACACTCACTGTCCATTGTCTCGCCGCCGTTCCCAATGCGCGTGTGTGCCACTGGCTCTGCCAGTGCTATTCGCGTATCGTGCTTCCGGCACTGGCAGAGCAAGTGGCACGCGAGTTACAGACCCTGACAGAGGGTAGCGCTTGTGGAGACGACTGCGCGTGGACTCTTGCCACTGATTCTATTGAAAACGCAGCAAACGTGCTGCGCAATTCAAGGAATTCAGATCAGTGGCTGCAAGTGCCAAGAGCGTCTAAACGCGTGAGTGAATGGCTATTAGGCCGATTTCGCCGGCATTTTACGCATTCGTTACAAAGTCGTCCGTTTATTGCGAGATGGCGCACGTCCGCAATCGCTGCACCCGACCGACAAAGAGCAAAGCAGCCATCAGGCACCTTGCTACGACATCGAAGCCGTCAGCGCTAGTAGGGAATTTTGGCGTGCCGCTTGATTGAAGGTACCGCTTTCGCCAACAATAACACTATTGCGTTCCGTGGCCCGTCACGGACATGACTTGAATCACCGTAGCGGAGAGGCAGACGATGACAACGAACGACGCTAATGTCGAAGCGCGCGAGCCGACGCAGGACGAACTGCAGCAGCTGCAAGAAGTCAAGCAGGCGGCAAAGAGCATTCGCCACGAGTTGGCTAAGCAGATCGTCGGCCAGGATGAAGTCATCGAGCAACTGTTGATCGCGATTCTCTCTCGCGGCCACTGTCTGCTGGAAGGTGTACCGGGGCTGGCCAAGACGCTGATGGTCAGCACGCTGGCCAGCAGCATGCGTCTGGATTTCAGTCGCATCCAGTTTACGCCGGACCTGATGCCATCCGACATTACCGGCACCGAAGTCATTCAGGAAGACAAAGTGTCCGGTGCGCGCGAGTTCAAGTTCCTCCGCGGCCCGGTGTTTGCCAATATCATCCTGGCAGACGAAATCAATCGTACGCCACCCAAGACTCAAGCGGCGCTGCTCGAGTCGATGCAGGAGCGTCAAGTTACGATCGGCGGCGAGCGGCATCCGCTGCCGGATCCTTTCTTCGTGCTGGCGACGCAGAACCCAATCGAGCAGGAAGGAACCTATATCCTGCCCGAAGCGCAGCAGGACCGGTTCATGTTCAAGGTCTTCGTTCGCTATCCAAAGTACGACGAAGAATACAACGTGCTGCAGCTGACAACGGCTGATCACGAGATCAATGTCTCGGACGTCCTCTCGGCCGACGATATCATCAAGGTCCAGGAGCTGGTACGACGTGTCCCGGTGCCGCCGCATGTTTTTCATTATGTGCTGCGGCTGGTCCGCGCTACACGCGTGCACGAGGGCGAAGTGCCCGAGTTTGTCAACGACTGGCTCAGTTGGGGAGCCGGTCCGCGGGCCGCGCAATTCCTGGTGCTGGGCGGCAAGGCTCGCGCGGTGTTGGAAGGCCGCTTTTTTGTAACCATCGAAGATGTCCAGGCGCTGGCTCATCCCGTGCTTCGCCACCGGCTGGTGACCACGTTCAATGCTCAGTCGAGCGGCGTTTCGTCGGATCAAGTTGTGGACAAGCTGTTGGAAGCAGTCCCCCAGCGCGGCACGGACGACGAAGTGGCACCGCAATTGGCAAAGGCCTTTGCGTAGCGAAAAAGGGGGAC
>CAMYJY010000106.1 GCA_947258835.1 uncultured Pirellulales bacterium | reverse complement strand
GTGGCCGCGGCCAGCAACCGCTCAATTGCCGCGCTGGTGGTGAACTGGACCATCCATCAGCCGGGGATCACGGCCGTCTTATGCGGTGCCAAGCGGCCCTGGCAGATTCAGGAAACGGCCGCCGCCAGGGGCTGGCAGCTGACGCCAGCACAGCGAGAAACCATCGATCAGGCCATTCAGGCCCGCGGTCCCGCCGCCACCAGACGTTTATTTACTTAAAGTGAAAACAGGTACGCCGAGTGCTGGCCGGTTTGGGCCGGAAAAGCCCACTCCATCCGCCTCTCAACCAGGTTTCGTGGTGAGCCGCCGCGGTGCGGAAACGGAGGCTGTTTTCCCGGGCTTTACCGGCTTCATGGAGGCCTCGTTTTCAGTTTAGGTTATTTACATAATTCGCGTTCTGCGGTGGGTTCTTCACGCCTGGGTGCTGCCGCCACGTGGCGGTGCTCTGGATCAGCCAACAACGGACCAATCCGTTGGGCAAAGGCGTGGGGTTCGATATAACCTGGCATCAATTCCAATACCTCTCCCTGCGGTGAAATCAGCAGGGAGGTCGGGTAACCACGCACCCCCAGTTTTCGCGTCAAGTCGCGATAGTCTTGGGAGTGGGCCAGGACGGTGATCGCGCGGCCGGCTAGCAGTTGCTGGATGCTCGGGTGCCCGTAGGTTTCCGAGAGCATCTTTTGGCAGTAACGGCAGCGGTGGGAGGTGAACATCACCAGCAGCGGCTGACCGGCTTGGGTGGCCGCTTGCCAGGCCTGTTTTAAATCCGTCTCGGCAAACAAAGACTGCTCATGTCCCGCCGGGAGGGTGGGGGCTTGGGCGTTGGTAGGAAGCACCGGCAAAGACAGCCCAGCCAGCAACCAAACGAGAGTACGAGAGCAGCTTATGAAAATACGTGGTTGTGATCCCCGTGAAAACCAAGAGGAGCCACGCAGTGCGACCCGCTGGCAGCACAACGCATTTTTAAGATTTGCTATAAAACGCATGGTGATTTTTACTATCGCGTATGGCTGGTGGGAGCCGCTGATGCCAGGCCCGTTTGGAGGCGCTGCTGGAAACGCTGGGCGTCGACAAATCCCTCAATGACATCCAGAACTTTGTTGTTGGGGCTGACCAAGACGGTGGTGGGGTACCATTTGATGTGCAGTCGTTGCACCAGTGTGGCGTGCGTATCACGACCGGCCTTGATGGTTTCAAACGAGCCGGCGATCATCCGCTCCACGTGCGGGCGGTGGTAGGTTTGCTGCATCATTTTCACGCAGTGGGGGCAATTGGGCATACCTACGTAGATCAAGATGGGCCGGTTGGAGGATTGGGCGGCCTGCCAGGCTGCGGGGTAGGTGGTGTGCTGGAAAAGTGGTTTGCCGCTGCTCGCCTCCGGCCGCTGGATACCTGGCGTGGGGTGCCGGGCTTCCTGCTCGGAGGTTGCCGGTTGTTGGGCAGCCACTCGCGAGCCGGCACCGTCCGAGTTCACAACCGGTTCCGCGGCGCGGGCTGCCGCAGGGCTACCGAAGGCCAGCAGTGCGATGCTCGTGTGAACAAAAAACCTTTGTCTTTCCATGCCGATTTCTCCTAGAACAGCGAACCGAACCTGTCGGTTGCTGCTCGCATGGATCTATCGGCTCTCCGTGCTCTCTGGGCTGGCGTGAATCTTCTGCGCACGAAGATTCGCTGCGACGACCTTAATCAAGTCGATCCGCAGCGAGAACACGTTCGTTACAACCCGACGCACTGCAGGTTTGCAGGACACCTACATAGCCCTGCTGTACCTTGAGGCAAGTCTGCTGGAATGCCGCGGGATGCGGTACTCCGCACAGGCGGAAGGTTTCTGCCGGGCCTTGATAGAACACCAGATCCCCGGCCGGGTACCAGGCTTGTCCCGGCAAGACTTCCACCTCCACCGCATCGAAGCCATCCAGCGCCACGCCCTGCTGCTCGCCGCCACCAAAGGCCTGTTCCACCAACACACGACGATTGGTCAGCCGATAGCGGCGACACCCCGCGTTGTGGATGCCAAAGACGATGCAGGGCAGTTTAGGGATGAGCATGTAAAAGTACAGCGGCAGAATTGCTGGTATCGACACCAGGGCCATCAAGCGACCGATGGTGATGGGGACCCCGCAGAGGGTTAGGCCCAGCGGATTGGCAAACCGTCTCCCCCACCAGCGCCCGTAGGCCGTAGCGGCCAGTGAGGGCCACACCGTCATCACGGTGACCTCTGTTTCTGTTTTCGGTTGGGGGACAACACCAGCAGGGGACATTTTTCGAACGTTTTATCCGGGGGGGCGGTCGTTAGGCGAGTGGGGCTTCGCTCCGCTCGACGAGGGCACTGAGATATAGCAGGGAGGAGCCTTTCTCGTGGTTGGGGGCACGTTTTAACAGCCCCATGGAAGCCCGCAACACATCCCGCCGGCTGACTTGGCCTACCAAGCGACCCTCTTCCAAAACGGGCAGGCGTCGGTAGGGGGTGAGGAGAAAGACCTGGGCGATGGAGAGCAAATGGGTGTCGGCCGCGATGGTTTGGGCTTCCCGATCCATGAACAGCCGCACCTGATTGCTGGGGAGTTGCTCGTAGGCCGCATCCAGGATGATCTGCATCGAACACTTTTCTGAAAAGACACCTAGGTACAGGCCGTCGGTATCGACCACGGGAGCTCCTGAGATACGATTCTTCAGCAACAGCTGCACGGCCTCCAAGACATCCATTTCGGGAGGTAAGGTGACAAGTTTGCGGACCATGAAATCGCGCGCCGTGATTTGAGTGGGGGTCTTATGCATCATGATTCAAACTCCACCAAAATTGATTTGCGGAATCGTTGACGTGAGTCGAAAGAAACACCCGGTGTTGCCCAAGTCTTTGAGGCCTATCGTAAGGATATCATCGATCGGCTAGTTGCAGCTACAGGAGTGGGCAAAAAAAGAGTGTGAAAAGATTCACAAGTTGGGAGTGCGTGAAATATTTCACAGTTTGCCAAGCGCATCCGGGCGAAAATTCCTCCCGGGGAAAGCATCAGACTTACTGGGCCGCAGCTGCTACCGGTTACAACAGCCCCTGGTTGAGATCTTGCAAGTCGGTGGGCAGGAAACGTCCATCTTGGCGAATCAACTGATCGTCCAACCAGATTTCTCCGCCGCCATAATCGGGACGCTGGATGAGCACCAGATCCCAATGAATCCGGCTACGGTTGCCATTGTCCGCTTCTTCGTAAGCGCTGCCGGGCGTGAGGTGCATGCTGCCGCCAATCTTTTCATCAAACAGCGTGTCCAGCATGGGGTGACGCACATGGTTGTTGGTGCCTAGGGACCACTCCCCGCAGTAACGCGCGCCCTCGTCCGAGTCGAGAATCGCGTTAATTTTTTCCGTCTCATTGGCCGTAGCACGTACGATCTGACCGGCCTGAAATTCAAATTCGATATCGCTAAAAACGGTCCCCTGATAGCGGGATTGGGTGTTGAAGCGGATCACACCGTGGATACTATCGCGCACGGGGGCCGTGAAGACTTCCCCATCAGGAATATTGCGTTCGCCGTGGCAGGGGATGGCCGGGATGCCATGGATGGAAAACTCTAGTTCCGTCCCGGGGCCCACAATCTTGACACGGTCCGCGGCCTGCAGCCGCGCTACCAGCGGCGCTTGGGCGCGTTTCATGGCCGCATAGTCAGTCGTGCAGACGTCGAAGTAAAAATCTTCGAAAGCGGCGGTACTCATGTTGGCCGCCTGCGCGAAGGCATCGGTAGGGTAGCGAAGCACCACCCATTTGGTTTGGGGAACCCGAATCGAACCATGCACCGGTTTCCACCAATGTTCTTGAAAGAGGTCCATCCGCGCCTGGCCCACGTCGGCAAACTGGCTGCTGTTGGCCGCTCCTCGAATGCCAACATAAGCATCCACTGCCTGCATGCGTTCCTTTTCAAAGCGGGCAGCCAGTTGCATGCTGGAGACCGTGGCACCGCGGTACAGCGACCGCAAGATGGCATTGTTTTTCCAGCTTACTAGCGGCACGGCTCCGCGGTGGCTGGCACCCTCCACAAGTTTCGTGACCAGTGTGGGGTCCGGCAGGTCGAAGGCTTCAATCAGGATCTTTTCACCAGATTGCAAAGCACAGCTATGGTCCAAGAGCAAATCGGCCAGTTGGTTCAGGCGTGGATCGGGCATAGGGCAGGGGCCGTGGGTAGGTGCAAGTCGTGTTCCAGCGGGTAAGGGTGGGAGATAACGTCAGCCTTTCCGCTGGCGGGGAGGGCGGGTGGCTTCCTGGAGCAGCTTACGAAAATACGTGGTTGTGATCTACGTGAAAACCAAGGATGGTGTATATTTAGGTAGGGCACAACGAGTCCCGGCAGCAGTCTTCCTGCTGTTGGCTGGTTTTTCGCCCGTTTTCTGACTCCCTCCCTCCGATCTAGAACATCCCAACCATGGCAACCAAAAATTCTCCGTCGAACGACGATGGCCAACAGGCCTCCTTTGCTGAAACAGCCCTGAAACTTGGTGGCAAGAGTGACGATGAGGCCCGTCGCACGGGGGCCATCGATACGGCCGACGACCAAGTCGAAGCCCTTTTTGCCCCCCAATATCAAACGACCAGCAGTCCTGCGCATCGGGCCGTGTGGGATCGTGGCGTGCCGGTGGAGCTGTTTCAAAGCCAAGATGTTACGGCCCCCCACGACGTGCAGCAGGTCATGGACGCAGCCGTGGGCGTGGTGCACCAACATCGAGGAGCGAATACCCTGCTGGATGCTGACGGCAAAATTAGCAACGAGGTGCTGCAAGAATTGTCGACTACGGGGTACTGGGGTTTGTTGGTCGATCACGAATATGGCGGTTCGGGAGCCCCTTTTGCGTCGTTTGCGCCCTTCTTGACCCGGATGGCGATGGCCGATCCCACGGTGGCGGGGCTGGCCTCGGTGCACGGTTGTATCGGTGCCGTCGATCCGGTCCGCACTTTTGGCAATGCGGAGCAGAAACAACGCTTCCTGCCCGGGCTGGCCGATGGCAGCCGGCTAAGCGCTTTCGCGCTGACCGAACCTTCTGCCGGCAGCGATTTGACTCAGCTGCGGACCGAGGCGGTACTGGACGGCGACGAATATGTCGTGAATGGCGAGAAACTGTTTATCACCAATGTGGTGCCGGGGCGGACCATTGGGCTGGTGTGCCTGATTGAGGACAAACCCGCGGTGCTGGTGGTGGAACTGCCGCCGGAGGAGAACGAACATTTTCAGTTGCGCAAATACGGTTTGTGGGCATTGAAGCACACGCACAATCAAGGCATCATCTTCCGTGACTTCCGCGTCCCCCAAGCAAATCGCCTGGTGCCCCAGCGCGGTGATGGACTGACGATTGCTTATCACGGCTTAAACCTGGGGCGCGTGTCTCTCTGTGCCAACGCGGCCGGTACGATGCGGGCCATGCTGGCGAGCATGATCCCCTGGGCCAATTTCCGCGTTACTTACAGCGCTGCGATCGCCAAGCGGGAGCTCGTGCAGCGGAGGCTGGGGCAACTGGCCGGCCTGATCACGGCCTGTGACGCGCTGACGGGTTGGTGCGCCGGACTCATCGATCGCGGATTTCGTGGTGAGATGGAATGCGTGGTGGCCAAGATCTTTGGCAGTGCGGCCCAAAAGCATGCGTCCATCGAGTTGTTTATGAATACGCATGGTGGACGATCGTTTGTGCATGGGCATATGTTCGGTGACAATATTCATGAATATCTCGCGCCGTGCATCTACGAAGGCGAAGCGGAAATGCTGGGCCTGGCCTTTTTCAAATCACTCGTCAAAGAGCATGGCAAGGCTTACTTTGAACCGGTGGGCAAGGCCCTGGCGGCTGCCGGAATCAAAAAGCCCAACCCCTTGAATCCTAGGCATGCTTGGGTCTTGAAAAGCGTGGCCTACCCTTATTTGAAGTGGAGGGTCTTGCAGAGACTTCTGCCCACCGCCCAGAGCAACCTGCCGGCCATGCCGGAGGAATTGCGCGGCCATGCGGCCTTTGCTTGTGCCAAGATGCAAAAAATGGCCTTGGAAATCAGCAACACGATGAGCACGTTTCAGTTGTCGCTGGCCGATCGCCAATGCCGGATGGCGGAGCTTTCGGCCCGCTGCCAGGATCTGATCGTGATCCTCTGCACGGCGCTGTATGGTGCTCGGCAATCGGACGAACTGGTCCGCGCTGCGGCGGATGTGATCTGTCAGGAGCTGAGGCAAAAATACACTGGCCAGCGGCCCAGCAATCGCTATTTCAAGCAAATCACGGAGCTGGGGGGCACGATTGCAGAAGGCAACTTCTCCAGTATCGCTGGGCTTTCCCCGGATGAGATTTTGATGCGCTACTAATTCCTCAGCAAGCGAAGCTTGCTGAGGAATTAGTAGCAAGGCTTTACAACGCCACGACTTCGCCATAGCTCTCGGGGCGACGGTCTCGGAAAAATTGCCAGGTGTGGCGTACTTCACGGATCAGATCGAGGTCCATGTCGGCCAGGACAATTTCATCTTGGTCGCGGGAAGCAATTTCCAGAATTTGACCTCGCGGATCACAAAAATAGCTTTGGCCGTAAAACTCGCCCATCCGCCAGGGCGCTTCCGTACCGGGCCGGTTGACGGCTCCCACAAAATACTGGTTGGCCACTGCGTGGGCCGGCTGTTCGAGTTTCCAGAGATACTCGCTGAGCCCCGCCACCGTGGCAGAAGGATTGAAGACAATTTCCGCTCCGCCCAGGCCCAGACAGCGGGCACCCTCGGGAAAGTGTCGGTCGTAACACAGATACACCCCCACCTTCCCGACCTGGGTCTCTAACACGGGATAGCCCAGATTCCCCGGACGGAAATAGAACTTTTCCCAAAAGCCCGGGGCACAGTGGGGAATGTGCATCTTGCGAAACTTTCCCACATAGCTGCCGTCCGCGTCGATGACCGCCGCCGTGTTGTAGTAGAGCCCTGGGAGCTCTTCTGCATAAACGGGTAGCACCAACACGATGCGGTGCTGTTGGGCTAGCTGCTGAAACAATTGGGTCGTGGGGCCGTCCGGAACTTGTTCGGCCAGGGCATACCACTTGG
>CAMYJY010000105.1 GCA_947258835.1 uncultured Pirellulales bacterium | reverse complement strand
GCTGATTGACCGCGACGAGCTCGAGCTCGTCAGGTCGCGTGACGATCTCGAAGGCGTGCACGGATCCGGGTGTGCCATCGCTCGCCAGCCCGGAACCGCGTTGACTTCGATGGCAAGGCAACGACCGTCCCTCGCCGGTAACAAGTCAACTCCGGCAATCAACGCGCCCACAGATTGCATTGCCCGGCGAGCTTGTTCGACCATCTCGGCCGTAACTTCGATCGGCTCGGCCGTCGCACCTCGGCTAATATTGGTGCGCCAATCGTGGGGGTGGCGGCGACGCATGCCCCAGACCCGCGCGCCGATCACCAGCAGGCGCAAGTCGACCCCGGCGTGCGGGATAAATTTTTGCAGGTACAGCACCGCGCCAATCTGCTGCAGGGCTTGGAACACGCGGTGTGCGACACCTTCATCCAAAACACGCGTCAGGCCTCGTCCCTCTCCCCCGAAGATCGGTTTGACCACCACGTCCCCCCCCAAGTCCAAATAACTTTCTAGGGCCTGCGCGGCGGTATGGCACACCGCGGTGGGGGGTACCTGAAAACCGGCCTGGCTCAGTTTGGCGGTAGTCAGATATTTATCGACGGCAATTTCGATGGCCCGTGGCGGGTTGACCACCTGCACCCCGGCGTGCTCCAGACCGGCCAAGGCATTCATGCGAAAGACGACTTGTTCCAGACTTCCCGCGGGCATGGAGCGGACGAGCAGCGCATCGCAGCAGGTCAAATCCACGTCTCCCGCCTGAAATGCTGGCGTGGTACCGCCCACCTCCGCGCGCAGCTCCCGGTAGTCGACAGGCAGAATGGTATGCCGGGCACCGGCCGCCCGCTGCAAGTCGCCCACGTACCAACTGCGGGCAGCACCTAAAACTGCAATGCGCATGGGTACTCCTTAGCGGGGCGGATCGTCACCAAAAGACTGCTGCAGCAGTTCGTGATGCGGCGTACCAAACTCAAAGGTATTGCCGGTGTCCTGGTTCTGGAAAGTGATTTGCGCCGCGCTAAACAAGAGTGGATCGACCTGATAAAAATTATGGTCGTTGCTGGCTAAAATCTCCGCAAAGGGCCGCCCAAACGCGGCCGAGGCGCTGCTGGGCAGCTGAGGTCCCAGCTGTTTGAGGGAGGCGTCGTCCCCTCGAACCGTGAGGGATACTTGCCCGCCGTAGAGGATGGCATCGTTGGTGCGGCCCATGGCCGACAAAGACTCCGAGGCTACGGGGGGCAGGGGGGCGGTACCCGTGCCGTGGGTGATGCGAGTCAACTCAAACCCCAGCTCGTGCAATTTGTGCAGCACGGTCTCAACGCTGCGAGCCACGACTTGAAGCGTACCGGCCGTGCTATTGGTGGGTGCGATCAACAGCGTCAGTGCACTGGGCCGAATGCCACATGCGGCGGCGATCTCGTGGCAAATGCCATCGGAGGGGAGCTGGTCGGTTTCCAACACCCCCACGCAGGCAAGAGGTTGCTCCTGGTAGCCAAGGTTTTCATACAGCGGCTCACGTGCGGCAGCGGCCCGCATGGGGCCGGAACCCATGGCAAAAAAATGCTCGCCTGTACTGCCTGTCCTCTGACCGTCTGCCATGCTTCCCGGGGACTGAACACCTCTGGTGGAACTCTGAGATGGGCTCTTGATTTCCCAGCCGGCGTACTGGGAGGCCAGGCAGGCGGCCAGGGGATACGCGGTGGTAACCTCGACCAAGGGCCAGGGGGTACGCGGCAACAGCTCGAACTGGGCCAAGTCCGCCAGGCAGACACGGGCCAACAAAATTCCGGCGGACTGACTGGCCCGGCTGAGATCCAGCACCGTGGTGCCGCCGGATAACACGTGGGGGGTGATCTGCAGGGCGTCAGCCTCCGCGACGAGGGTCCGGCACAGCTTGAGCGCGCGTTGATTTAAGGCAAGGGAGGAGGTCGACATGGTGGGTCACAAGTCAGATGTGAGATGTGAGATGTGAGATGTGAGATGTGAGATGTGAGATTTATGATGTGAGATTTATGATGTGAGGCGCGACCTGCTCACCAGGTATCGACTTGCAAGCCTGGTACGCGATCGAATTCACTTCGATTGGCCGTAATGAGGTGCATTCCGTGGGCAATGCAGGTGGCGGCAATCCAAGAATCGTGAATTCCAATCATTTGCCCTTGCGCTTGCAACGTGGCCCATAATTGCGAGTGGGAGCGTGCCACGGACAGTTCAATGGGTAAGATGGCAAAATGAACTAAAATGCCTTCTACAAAAGCCTGACGCCTAGTCCTGCTGGCTGAGGATGTTGCCCGCCACACACCATGCAGCAATTCACTGGCAGTGATCACGGAAATAAAAAACTCTTCTTGTTCTCGGCCGGCTATTTTGTGCCCGAGATCCAGTTGGCCGGTCTCATACTGGATCAAGATATTTGTATCTAGGACAACTCCCATGGATTCCCCAACATTTCTTGATTGCCTTCTGCCCTAATGTCCTGCAGATCCTTTTTAAATTCTTCGGCCTCCGGCAGGTGCAATTTGGGCAAGGACTCCAGGATACTCTTCATTTCACTGAGAGTTTTTCCGCTGGGTACCGGGCGAATTTCGGCAACCGCTTTTTTTCCCCGGAAAATCGTAAAGTGCTCACCTCGATAAGCCACACGATTGATGAAATCGGAAAAATTTCGAGAAATCTCTGTAATGGTAATATCGCTCATAAATCCCCCTACTACCCCCTGACAGAGTATCCCTAAATTTCCCCCGTGCCCGCTTCACAAACGCTGCTGAGGAAAGAGAATGGGTAAGATTGCAGCTGCTCCCTAAAATGACCTGAGGATATCCTGAAAATCAGATTATCTATTATTCAGAATAAATGTCATTCTGGATATTGCAAGAAAAAAACGGTTCAAAAAATTTACAGTGTTATTTCCGCTGTGTGGGCAAGCGAAGTGAGCTGCTGAGCCGCGTGCCGGGCACACTCGTGGCGGCTGTTTCGGAAAGGGCTGCTATATGTTCCAGCAGCGTTTGCCCTGCCCCGAGCTGTGCGCTTAGCTTTTGCTGGACTTCTTGACGGGCAGTGGTCAGCTGCTGCCAGTGGGTCTCGCTGGCGGCTTGGGAGGCGGCCAAGAGCTGCTGGCCACGCGCTGCCACCAAGTTTTTGCCAATGTTCTTGACGCTGGCAGCCAGTTGCCGCCCCAAATTGGAATCGATGTGGACCTCCGGCTGGTCCAACGTCCCGCCCAAGATGAAGCGGGCCTGCCACGGCGCGAGCGGCATGGGCAACGTGGTGGTCTGTGGCATGGCCGTGGTGACCAAGCGTGTCTGCAGTTGCAGCGCCGGTTGCGTCAGGTGAATTTCGCCGGAGATCTGGTCTTCCTGGACCTGGAGATACATCTCCACACTGGCCAGGCTGGGGGGAATTTCCAGGGTGAGTTGATCTGCTTGGCCCACGGTGAGGCCTGGGAGGAAAAACTGGGGACAGGCCCAGCGCAGGGTATCCTGGGCGTTTTGGCCGCGATGATCCATCGTGATCTCCAAGGCCACCTGAGCGCCACCGGCGCCTTGCAACGTCAACTGCATCGGTTCGTCATGCAGCTGCGGCGCGGAACTGGCATTCCGCAACTGGCCCTGCACCGCCAGCTGTTGTCCCGCCCACTGCGCCCGACCTTGGAGTTGCAGATGCTCAATCAGGTAGCGGGGTTGGCGTGGTCCAAACAGCACGGTGGTTCCCTGAGAGCGCGCGGTTGGGTTGTCGTGTTCCGGCACGCGAATTTTCTGGCGGACCCAGCCAATCCATTCCAGGCTAGCCGCCAGACACGCGGTCCCCGCTGGGCGCAACACAGCCTGCTGCAGACTCTCTTGATCCAAATCCCGCCCAGGCAGGTCCTGAACCAACAAGGCTTGGTCCGCCGCGTAGGCTGCTTGCAGCGCGCGTTGATCGACTGCTACCCGCTCGGGTAACGCGTCAATTTGTTGTTGCAGTTTGATTATTTCTTGTTGCTTTTCGGTCAATTGGTACCGCAGTTTATGGAGCTTACTCCGATGGCGTAAGGGATTGCTGTGGACTTTATGGAAGGCACCTTCCAACTCGCTGCCGCGTGCCTGGAACGCCTGCAGCCGTGCTTCCAGGACGGCATACTCGGCCAACCAGCGGAGTTGTATTTGCTGAGCAACTTGGGGGGCCTGGAATTGGTCGACCAAACGCTCCCGACAACGGGTATCGAGCTCGTCGAGCCAGGCGATAGCCCACTTGGCCGCGGCCTCGATCCACGGCTCGACCAGCAATTGATTTTCCGCCTGCGCAGGGGGGAATTTTTCCGACCGACCGGAGAGATTCGCCGGATTATCAAATTCAATCCCGCTCAGCAAACCATGGCGAATCACAAGTCTGCGGTGGCAGAGGGCGAGGAAATCAATTTTTAATTCCGCCTCGCGGGCCTGAAACAGCTGGCCAACATCCGCATCAGGATGCGCTACCTTGAGACCTTGCAGTTGGATCGTGCCGCTGGGCAATGAGGTTTTTAGCGCGGCGACTTCGACAGGGACACCGGATGGACCGGCTTGCACCAGCGCCCAGTGCAGCAGTGGATCGATTCCCCAGCCCGCGCAGCAGGCTAGCAGCAGGACGATCAAGAGCCGCGGGGCGATATATTTCCAGTGCAGAATTTTCACGAATCGAGTCCCCACTGCACGCGGAGTTTGGCACCGCGCATCCAGCCGGTCCAACGGTAGCGGAGGATCCAGCGATCGAGTCGAGCTTGGTATACGTGCGTCAGTTGCTGACCGATCCAAAACGTGGGGTAGATCAAATAACAACCCAGCATGAATTGTCCCAGGACAATCGAATGATTCAGCGCGAGCCAGGGACTGAGAGGTAGGTTGTACAACCAGATATGGAGCGGACGCGCCGGCTCCCACAACAACACCATTCCACCCAGTTGATGCGCGAGAGGGTCGATTGCTCGTCCCACGAGTGAGAAGACACCTAGCGCCAACAGGCCGGCTATTTTATGGGCTGGCAAGCTGACCAGTAAGATCGCGAGCATGAGGATCAGCAAATTATCTTTGGGGAGTAAGCCGATCAGCATCCCCAAGGTACAGCCAACTGCGACTTGATGCGATGCGTCCGCGGAGGCAAACAATCGACGTACAGGGCGCATGCAGACCGTTCTCATGACGTATCTTTCTCCGATCCATGTGGCAGAAAAGTTGGCGGATACTAGCAGCCCACGGCTCTGGAGCGAAGAGCGCTTGGGGAACACTGCTAGCTGCTATCGCACCGGTTGGAGGCTGTGGCGCGCGCCCCCTCAGGGGTCGGGTGGGGCGGGTGGTTTTCGCGACGCCGCCGCCGCTTGACGTATCCGTCGGAAGAGAGCGCCGATGGCGGGATCTTCGGGCCGCAGACGGTGCATGGCCTGCAGGGCCTGGGCAGCCTGCTGCCAGCGCTGCGTCTGCTCGCAGAGGAGTGCCAACGCCATCCAGTTGTCGAAGGCGTTGGGGGCCAGCTGACAGGCCTGTTCCAGGGCGTCTACGGCTTCTTCCGGTCGGCCCAGTAGGTACAGCAGCATCCCCCGCCGGTAATGGGGCGCCGAGCTGCCGGGCAGTAGGCGACTGTCCCGCTCCATCAGCTGCACTTCTGCTTCCCGCAATTCACGAATTTTGCCCGGGTCGCCGCCACTGCGTTCCATGAGGCTGGCCAATTCGCCCCGCACGCCAGAAAGATAAGGTTCCAGGCGGATGGCAGTTTCCAGCGACTGCTGGGCCTGGGGCACGTCGCCCAGCAACTGACTGAGGGTCGCCAAATTGATGTGGGCGCCGCCACGATCGTTCATGATCTGCAGGGCGGCCCGATATTCCTGGAGGGCGCTTTTCAGGATTTCCTGGGACTCCGTATCCGCCACTTGGGGGGCAACCGCGGCCAGCCGCCGCGCGGCAGCCAGCCGCACCAGCCGGACCGGATCCTCCAAGAGTTCCACGACCGTGGCGGCCCAGCGCTCCAGCGCGGCAGCGGAGATCGAGCGGACGGCGGCCGCCCGTACTAGGGGACTGGGGTCGGTAAATTCTTGACGACAAAGTTGATCCGCTACGGCATTGCCGTAGTTGTCGAGCAGATCCACGGCGGTGGCGCGGATGATATCCGGCGTGGTCCGGCGCTGCAGGAGCTGACGTACCAGGTCCGGGCCAGCGGCCTCGCCGCGGTGGGCCGCGTGGAGGGCCACGGCGTAATGCGGGTCGTTCGGCCGCTGGTCACCGTACCACTGCCGGATCTGGCCCGCTGCCCACGCGGGGGTTTCGGTAGGTTGCGTATGGCAGTCGTTACACACATTGGGCGTGCCCAGCTGGACACTCAAATCGGGCCGCGGCACGCGGAAGCTGTGATCCCGTCGCGGGTCAATATTCATGTAGGTCCGCGCAGGCATGTGGCAGGTCACGCACTGAGTGGCCACGGGATCTGTATGGTGGTGGTGACTGGCCCCATCGTACTTCTTCGGTTCATGGCACTGGGTGCAGAGACGATTGTCGGAAAATTTGAGCTGCAAGGAATGGGGATCGTGGCAATCGGTGCACCGCACGCCCTGGGCGTGCATCTTGCTTTGTAAAAAGGATCCGTAGACATAGACCTCATCCAGGATTTGGCCATCGGCATGGTACAGGCCGGCGTGGATGAGCGCAGGTTCGTAGTGATCCAAATATTCCTTGCCGGGGGTGAACTCGGGATGGATGGTTGAGCGGCGGGAGTGGCAGGGTGCGCAAGCTTGGATTTGCGGCTGGGAGGAGGGGCCCTTCAGTTTGGCCAAGCCATGGCCACGGTAGCCGTCCCAAAATGGAGACGGACTGCTGGCAATTTCCACGTGCTGGCTGCCCGGTCCATGGCAGGTTTCGCAGCTGACATCGATTTCGGCGTACGTCGTGTGGTAGGTATCGGAATCCAGGTCGTAGTTTTTGTGGACATCGGTGGAATGGCAGTCCGCGCACATGGTATTCCAGTTTTGTCCCATCCCGGTCCAGTGCAGCGGATCCCCCGGCTCGATCCGCTCGTCGGTCACATCCATGGGCGTCACATAGAACCACTCGTTATTTTCGGTATCCCAAGAAACGCG
>CAMYJY010000104.1 GCA_947258835.1 uncultured Pirellulales bacterium | reverse complement strand
GGTGCCACCCGCGGTGGCGAGAGATCGACCAAAACCGAGTGACTCCGCATGATTTTTGATTAGACTGGAAGCAGCGATAGCAAGAGCTTGCCGAAGCTAGCACTCGGGTGCCACTGCTGGCTCGCCCAGCAGTGGATACTTGGTACCCGTTTCACACTGCTGGACAAGCCAGCAGTGGCACCCAATGCCCCCCCAAAAAAATAGTCGTAGTCGTGCCCCACCTTGTAGCGGAATGTGTGATGTGTGATGTGAGATATTTGATGTGGGGTGTGATTTTCTCAGGTAGCGCCCCACCTTGTAGCTAAGGTTTTCCAGTACATCAAATATCACACATCTTACATCACACATAAACTGATTGGCCTCATGGTGATCTTGCCCTAAAAAATGCCGATGCCTCTCGCACAACCTCTGAAACAGCGTTTGTCCCAAGTTGCCACCTGGACACTGGTGGTGCTGGCCGCTTGCTGTGCCTACCTCCTGTACTGCAAGTGGACCGCGCGTCCCTGGACCAGAGATGGTCAAGTGCGCGCCAACATTATTCAGCTGACACCCCAAGTGGCCGGTAACCTCGTCCGCGTCGCGGTAAGGGATAATCAACTCGTAGAGCAAGGCGATTTGTTGTTTGAGATCGATGCCAGCCCTTTTCAACTGGCAGTCGAGAATGCCCAAGTCGCGCTGGACCAATCCAGAGAGACGGTAGCCTCTCTGGCGGCCTCCGTGCAGGTAGCGCAAGCGGAAGCCGATGAGGCCGCGGTGGGAGTTACTTCCGCGCGGCGCAATATTACCCTGGCCGAGGCACGAGCTCAAGCCGCTCAGGCGGCGGTCACAGCCGCCCAGGCCGGTGTCAGCTCTGCCGAACAACTGATCAAACAACGGCAAGCAGAACTGACCAACGCACGCTCTGAAGCCAATCGCGCGAAACGACTGCTCGACAAAAAAGCAGGATCGATTGAAGATGCCGAAAGCACCGCGGCCACCTCGCTGGCCCAGGAAGCACAACTGGCCAGTGCCCGGTCGGGACGCACTCAGGCTCAGGCCTCCCTCACCCAAGCAGAAGCCAGTTTGAATGAAGCCAACGTCAACCGGCTGCTGGCCACCGATGGCCTGGCCCAAGCCCAGGCCGCCCAACTGTCCGCCCAGGCAGCGCTGCAGCAGGCCCAGGCCACGCTGGGCACCCCCGGCGAGCAAAACGTCCGCGTGCGAGCCGCCAAAATCAGCCTGGCCAATGCCAAACTCAATTTAAGCTATACCAAAATCGTCGCGCCCTGCACCGGATATATCAGCAATCTCGCAGTCGAAAGCGGGGATTACGCTGTGGTAGGCCAGCCCCTCCTGGTGCTGGTAGATCGAGATTCCTTTCGGGTGCACGCCTATTTTCAAGAAACCAAACTCCGCTCCATCCAGCCAGGGGATCGCGCCGTCGTGACGCTGATGAGTCACCCAGACGCCCCCATCCCAGGCGAAGTGGAAAGCATCGGTAGTGCCGTCAATCCGCCGGATATCGCACCCTCCGAGGGGCAGCCAGGGCAGGTCCCCCAAATTGCCCCCACCTTTGATTGGGTGCGGCTACCGCAACGCGTACCCGTCCGGATCCGACTGTTGGAGGTGCCCCCCGGAATGCAACTCATCTCCGGCACCACCGCCTCGGTCGCGGTCCGCTCCGCGGCAGAGGACTAAGGCACTTTGCTCGCACTCGGCTTCATCGGCTAAATCTGGAACGACTGTATTTTTAAATCGCATCCCGACATCCCCTGTTCCTTCCTCAGAGGGCGGCCGCTCTCTCAGGGAAGGGCAGTCAAGAGGTACAACGCACCCATGTCCGAATATCAGATTCTTACGGTGTTGGCCGGATTTGCCTTCTGTTATAGCCTGCTGGCATCGTGGCTGGAGAAAACGCCCGTTAGTGGTGCCCTGGTCTACGTTGCCGGCGGGATGCTGTTCGGCCCTCAGGTTTTGGGATTGGTGGATCTGAACTTGGAAGGAGAGGAAATCAGCTTGCTGGCCGAGCTCGCGCTGGCCATTTGCCTGTTTACGGATTCTGCCGGTGCCAACTTCAACGTGCTGCGACGGGTAGAAGCCATCCCTGTCCGCCTGCTGCTGTTCGGGCTGCCACTGACGATTTTATTTGGCTTCGGCTGTGCTTGGTTGCTCTTTCCGCAACTGGGATGGATCGAGATCGCCCTGGTAGCCACCATGCTGGCACCGACGGACGCCGCCTTAGGAAAGGCGGTGGTCACCAACCCGACGGTACCCGCCAGTGTGCGGGAAAGTCTCAATGTCGAGAGTGGCCTCAACGATGGCATCTGCGTGCCGGTGATCTTGTTTTTCTTGGCGCTGGCTGGAGGCTCGGTCGCGGCCTCGGAATCCGCGCCGCTGGCCATCCAACTTCCGCTGCAGGTCATCGGAATTGGCATCCTCGTGGGCTTGGCACTGGCCGTGCTGGGTAGCTTGGCCGTCAGAACGGCCGTCAACCGTGGCTGGGTCGCCGGTACCTGGCTGCAAATCCCCCTGACCGCGTTAGCCCTGCTGTGCTTCGGTTTGGCACAGTGGCTGGGAGGGAGTGGGTTTATTGCCTCCTTTGTCGGTGGCCTCACGTTTGGGGCCCTGACCCCACGGCACAAAGCCCAGCTCCTCGATTCCGCGGAAGGCCTGGGGGATCTGGTGGCCATGCTGACTTGGTTTGCCTTTGGGACAATCACCTGCGGTTGGCTCAGCTCGGCAATCAGCTGGCAAATATTGCTGTATGCCGTGCTGAGCCTGACCGTGATTCGCATGGTCCCCGTCTGGCTCTGCCTGCGGGGAAAACACCTGCGTGTCGACACGCAACTTTTTCTGGGCTGGTTCGGCCCCCGCGGCCTGGCCAGCATTGTGTTCTTGGTGATGGTAGTCGGCCAAAAGTTGCCAGGCAATGAGACCATCGTGGCGGTCGTGATCTGTACCATCTTCCTCAGCGTGGCCCTGCATGGCCTGACGGCAAATCGGCTGGCCTCCATCTATGGCGGCCGTGTTGGTGACGGTACGATCTAACGAGGCAAGAGCCTCGAACCAATGTGAGCTACCGCTCAGAAATCATTGGCCCGCTCCCGTTGGTCGCTAAAATTGAATCAAATACAACAAGTTGGAACGCATAAGCAACAATTCCGTGAACGACTCCAGCGCCCCCACCGCCCTGAGGGTGAGGCTAATTTTCCAGCGCAGGCGTCAAGGAATCTCGAGACCTTGAACTTCAATGGATGGCGAGATTATAGGATTTGAGAATGTTGGGGGAGATCAAATGGAAGCCATCGGAATCCCACGTTTTCAGGAATTCGATGATGGCGGAGACATTTGAATTTCCATTGCCGATAAAAGAGGTAGCGCGCGTGGCCAAATACGTGTCCAGCATGACTTCCATGCCCAGGCGTTTCTTATCGGCACCACGAGTATAGTGCACACCCGTCGTGGTGTCCGTACGCGTTGAATCCGTGGAAATCACACGTTTTCCGAACTTCGCCTTGGCTTCGTTGTGTACCTGCGTGCTGTCGGTCATCAAATACAATTTGAGATCGGAATCGGCCTGCAACGCGCGGTGAATCCGGTCCAAGGACTCTTGGTTGATGCGCTTGAGACCTGCCTGTTCCTTGATCTTGTCGGAACCGCGAATGTGTGCGGCGAGTACGTGGCTTTTGGAAAAGAACTTCCGAGCAGCGTCATCCACCCGATGCAATATGCAGTCAACGGGTTTCAAGTACTTTTCTACCAGATAGGAATAAACCTGTTCCAATTTCAACCCATGAAGAAAATGGCCCGGGGGAATCCAGGGAATCAAATCGATTACACCGATGTAAAAGTCCGCAACGACGACGCGCTCTGGGCGGTTCAGCAGAAGAACTCCGGCGGCTCGGGATCCTGTTCCCTGCCACTTGTTGTTGTTTTCCCTCTCGAGGTTTTCGTGATTCCATTTTGGTGGAAAAAAGTCATGCTCTGGTTGGGAGACGTCTCGGAGTGTGACCGGACTGGCCGGCAGAAAGAAATCGGTGAATGCATTCCCGTCATGACTGGAAAACAAACTGTTGTTGCCCCAATGAACGATGGGTATCCGATCGGTTATTTCACTTAATAGGAGCGAACCAAGAACGTGCGTCACATCGGACCAAAAACCATATCCCCAGGCCTTAATCACTAGGAAACCGTTTGATTCCGGAGCTGAACTGGGGTGCGTTTTTTTCTCGACGGCTGCCAAGTTGCGTTGTGGTATATTCCAGTCAGGCCGTGCACGAATCGCGCGCTGAAAATACTCGCGGGCGGGGGCGGACATTTGAAGGGAGTCCGCAATGGCACCCAGGAGATTCCAAGCCCCTGCGTGTTCTTCCCGCGCGCTGATCGCAACCCGGCAGAGCCGCTCGGCCTGTGGAATGTTTCCGGCTTTAAATAACACACTTGCTTTAACGACCCATTGATCTGCATTCACTTCATCGACCCCATCGGTACCCCTTTACCGGATTTGGCGAGTAAGCTCGGTGCGGCCAGGTTCCGCAGTTTAGTCACTACCGATGCGTGGAGGGAAGAGAAGAAGTCGCGCTGCTAGAACCCTCCACGCAAATCCGCGCTATTCTCGCCCTTCGTCGCCATGCCCGAAGTATAGCCACTCCCTTCAATCCACGGATCACCAGTTTTAGGCGTTGGGCAGATGAGAAATTACCCATCGACAGCCCAATGGAGTCGCTTCGCCTGGATTTTCGATCACGCGGCAGGTAAAAACTTACCTGCCGCTCGCCTTAAACTTTTACGCGCGAACGGGATTCTCTATCGTCTCAACTTGCCATATCGAATACTATTGAACTCGCGCACCGCAAGCTGACTTCAATCAAACAGGATTGTCCATGGCCGCTACATCCTATAGTCAATGGGGACAGGACCGCTGGGTCGTGGACTATTTCCGGGGAAAAAGGAAGGGCTTTTTCTTGGAAATCGGCGCCGGGGATGGCATTTGGATTTCCAACACGCTGCTACTGGAAAGAGAGTATGGTTGGACGGGGATTCTCGTTGAGCCTACCCGTACATTCGAAAAGCTGGTGACGAACCGGTCCGGGTGCATTTGTGAGGCAAAGTGCATATCCAGTGAACGGCAGGAAATGACAATCGTCGAGATTTTTGATCGGGGTCAGGCCGGAATCGATGACAAGGCATCCGACAATACCTTGTTGTCGACCGTGACGGAAGGCGATGTCCATCGAATTGACGATTTTAGATCTTCTTGGGGAGTCCCCCAAAAAGCATACAAAGTCCCCGCCGTCCCGTTGGCGGACTTGCTGGACGCGCATCACGCCCCGGCAGTCATTGACTATTTCAGCCTGGACGTGGAAGGGCATGAATTCGAGGTCCTGAGGAATTTCCCTTTTGAACGCTATGCGTTTGCCTGCCTGAGTGTCGAACGGCCACATGCGGAATTGCGGGAGCTGCTGACTTGCCGCGGCTACAAATTTCGTGAAAAACTTGGACAGGACCTGATGTTTGCCGGCCCCACGGCAACCGAGAACGGATCCCATGAAAACAACACGCCGAAGCGATGATCAACCATAAGTACAAGTGTATTTTTATTCACATTCCTCGAACGGCGGGGACGAGTATCGAGTACTGGATTGGTGGTGAAGATTGGTGGCACATTGAATCAAAGACCAAACATCTGATTGCTAGCCAAGCCCGCAAGATTTACGCAAAGTACTGGGATACCTACTTTAAATTCTCAGTGGTCCGCAACCCGTGGGATCGCGTCGTTTCAAGCCTGCGGTATCCAAGCTATTTTGGCATAAAACATACCCACCGATTTGAATTCGACGAATACACGATAAAATTCCGATACCCGGTGCTCATCGAACATGACTTCAGGTTTTCAGATTACGCGGATTTGATCACCGAGAAACACCAGCAAAACTGCGTCTATCTCAACATGCTTGATGAGGAACTTGATTTCATCGCCAAATTCGAACACCTGGAACAAGACATGCGGCATGTCCAAGAGACCCTGGGCATCGAGAACAATTTTCCTCTTCACGAAATGCATGGCAGAAGCTGGCGGCGACCGCAATATCGGGAGTACTACAATAAGGACGACATGTTGATCGTTCAAAATCTCTACAGAAATGATATTCGGAGTTTCGGCTATGATTTTTGAATACGGAGGATGGCGCAATTTTGGAAACCACCTAGCGACTTTTGCCGATTTTTTTGTTGACATGGCCCAGCAGGCGTTTATAATTGTGCGGCCACGCTAAATTTCTGCGGGGGGTTCTCGTCTGGTGGCTGCATACCGATTGGTATACTGATTAGCGCGGTTCGGGGTATGCGGCTGATTGCGATGGTGGTATCGATCGTAATCAAGTATCCGTGTGGGTCACTGCAAAACCTGGTACTCTACGTCCTATGCACTTGTTTACCTATGGAACGCTGATGTTTCCGGAGGTCTGGGACCGGCTGGCGATCGGTGAGTTTGCCTCCGTACCTGCCACACTGCCAAACTACGCCGTCTATCGCGTGCGGGATGCTGTATTTCCAGGGCTGGTGGCCGTGGCGGAAGAAGATCCACCGCAGGCGGTGGAAGGCATGATCTACCTGGATTTGGATCAGGAAACGCTCTTCGAGTTGGATACCTATGAATCCGACCTCTACGACCGCGTCGCAGTCTCTCCCGTGTTGGCCAGTGGCAAACAGATCGCTTGCGAAGCGTACGTTATCCCGTCAGCGAGGCGTGCCGCGCTGACCAGCCAACCTTGGTGCCCGGACGAGTTTAAAGCAAAGCAGCTGCAGCGGTATCTGTACGGCTAGCGAGAGCCCGGGGGGCACCCAACGCTGCTAACGATTTTTCCCAGCAGACAAGGAGCAAGTTTGCACCAGGCTCTCCGCTGGATTCCCGCCGCTCTGCTGCGCCATTCCCGCATTATTTCACGTCATTCCCGCGCAGGCGGGAATCTAGACCACTTGATTCCACGTCATTCCCGCGCAGGCGGGAATCTAGGCCACTTGATTCCACGTCATTCCCGCGCAGGCGGGAATCTAGGCCACTTGATTCCACGTCATTCCCGCGCAGGCGGGAATCTAGGCCACTGGCACTGCTACTGGAT
>CAMYJY010000103.1:2808-21083 GCA_947258835.1 uncultured Pirellulales bacterium | reverse complement strand
TAAAAATCTTTGAATCTTGCGCAAACTTGAGCGACCAACGGGAGCGGTCAAGCGCTTTCCGAGCGGCAGCTCGCTTTGGTTGGCGGCCCTGCCGCCCTGGGATAAATCGTTACCAGCGTTGGGTGCCACCCGCCACCCGCAGTGCGGACGCTAGGCATGCTCACCATTCGCGACCAGGCGGGCTGCCAAAAGGCAACAGGATGATGCCCACAGACCTCTGTTTACGGCATGATGAAAAAACGCCTCACCAACCGCAAACAGCCTCTGTTTTCAGTGCATTTTGTGATTTCCTCCCTCGGATATCAACTGCGGTACAGGGCTTGCATAACGGGGTCCGTAGGAACACCACCTCACCCCAGCACGCAGCCCACGCTCATGGCCGAAGTCATCGAAATCAACAGCCTGCCCGAACTTGAGCCCTATCGGCTGGCCTGGCAAGCCCTGCTGCCGCAAACCCCGCGGGCCTCGTTCTTCCACAGCTATGATTGGTTGGAAACCTACTGGCGCCATTTCGGCCAGGACCAGCAACTCCGGGTGCTGATCATCCGCTCCCAAGGCAAGACCATCGGTATCGTACCGCTGTGCGTGCGGACCGAGACTTATCACATCGGTAAACTGCGGGTCTTAACCTATCCCTTGCAGGACTGGGGCTCCTGGTATGGACCGATCGGACCGCACCCGTCGGCCAGCTACCTGCTGGCCCTGGAGCATCTCCGCAGCACGGAACGCAATTGGGACATGCTCGACCTACGTTGGGTGGCCGCCGAAAAACAACACGACCAGGCGCTGGCGCACGCCATTGCTCAAGCGGATTGGACGCCCTACCGCCATCCCTACCAGCAAACGTCCGTAGTGCACTGCGAGGGTTCGGATTGGGAACAGTACCAGTCTCAGCTGCCGAAAAAGTGGCGTCATGAGATTCGACGACAAGGCCGCGCGCTGGAGCGGAAATATCAGGTCTCGATGGAGCGCCATCGTCCAGGCGGCGCTGCCGCCGGGGACCAAGACCCCCGTTGGGATTTGTACGATGACTGCCTGCACGTCTCCCAGCAGAGTTGGCAAGGCAGCTCGCACAATGGCAACACCCTCTGCCATGCAAAGGTGCGCGAATTTTTACGGGAGTGCCATGGCATCGCCGCAAAACTGGGCATGCTGGATCTGGCAGTGCTGAAACTCGACAGCCAGCCGGTGGCCTTCCAGTACAACTACGTCTGCCAGGGAAATGTCTACGGTCTGCGGATGGGATACGACCCACAGTTTTCCAAAAACGGTGTGGGAAAAAACCTCGTGGCACGCTTGGTGGAGGATAGCTTTCACCGCGGCGATAAAAAACTGGACTTCGGCAGCGGTGATTTCGACTTCAAACGTCGCTTCCGTACCGCAGTGGATACCAGCTATCGCCTAGGTTGTTACCGCTGGGACGCCTGGCGTTCCCAAGGCGTCCGACTCACCCGCTGGCTGAAGGGGCAACTTGGTTACGGCGTGGCCACAACTCCCCCCAGGGAAAAGCAAGTCAGTAGCCGCATTACCGCTGGGGCGCGCTGATTTGGTTGGCAGCCTGCTCCTTCAGGGCGGCCGCCTCACGTGCCAATTTGAACTCTGGCCCCGGCGCGTAATACTGGGTGTCATCCTGCAACCAATAGGGGCTGGGCAAGGTTTGGCCGGCGATGTCCATCTGGCAACCTGTCGTTGCCAGCGAAGCGATGAGCAATAAGCCACTGCCTACCCAGGATACGCGGCGTGTGGATGAAGAAGACGAGTTATTCACGAATCCTGTGCTCCTCTGGCGGCAGGGCCTGCTGGCATCGGCGGGCCGCCGGCCGCTACGAAATACTGTTTGTCAGACAAAGCTTAGCAAACATCAAACGGACCAGTACAATCGATATCGTCGCCGCAATCGCCAAACTTTTACAAAAGCTGAGAGAAACCCGCGATAGCCATCCATCTGCTAGCAAGAAAAGAGACCACCGTGTGGACATTTTTTAGGCGCGCTGCTTTCCCAGCACTGCTAGCAGTGCTGGGGATTTTAGATTGGTCTCCCTGGGCCCAGGCCCAAGCAACCTCGCCACGGGTGCGTGACTCCGTTCCCTCGGGACGCTACTACAGCGCCATCGAAGAGCTGTATCGAGGAGACTATCGTGACGCGCAGCGGATCTTGGAAAGCGAAGTGCGAGGAAGCATCAAGATTGGTGTGACGCGGCGGTGGATTGATGCGATTTGTTACCACACCATGTTGGGGGAGGTGTATTTCCAGCAGGGACAGCCGGCCCTGGCCCTAGAGCAGTTTGATCAAGCCTGCAGTATTTTTTTGGAGTATCCGAACTGGCTGCTGCGGGTGGAATTCAAACAGCCGCAGCCCGACACCAATCGGCTGCAGCGTGCGCCCCCGTGGGGCAATGGCAGCCGCAATTTCACATTGGGCCGATTTCCCACGGCTATGTTGATTCGCCGCGGTCAACTGGATGCGGCAGAAGGAGTGCTCCAGCGAGGCGGTGGCGAACTCGTCCAGGCCCAGCTATGGAAAGTGAACGTGGCGGAAGTCGCCCGTACCACAGCACTGGCCATCCGCCGCCGGAATGAATTGCTCGGCCCCCTGACCGCGCATGATCCCATTTCCAAGAACTTGCTGACGACCTTATCGCGTGGCGGGGCCCCCCCGAACCATTGGTCGCAGGCCTGGGTGGATATTCCTTTAGCGCTGGCCTATGCGGGACAAGGAAAAACAGCGCTGGCCCTGAAGCGTCTGCAGCGAGCCCAGCGGGTGGCAGGCCGCTACGACCACCCACTCACGGGCGTGGCCCTGCTGGAAATGGGGCGGCTGCAGATGGTCGCCGGTCAGCTGGAACAGGCCCCACAAACACTGGCCGATGCCAGTGTGGCAGCCTTTTATTTCGACGACTGGGGGACGCTCGACGAGGCCTGGAGACTGCAGGCGACCTGCTATGCGGCCAGCGGTACCGCGGGGGTCCAGCCCCACCTAGCACCGGCCATCACCTGGGCGCGGCGGGAAAGGTACAACCACATCCTAGCGCGACTCTGCCTGAACCTGGCGGAACAGCAGTTGGGACACGGCCGCAGGCAAGATGCCGCCAACGCACTGCAAGCCGCCCAAGCCGGATTGAACGATGCCCGCCAAGGACTGCTGTGGAATTGGGCTGGATATCTGGAAGGACGTTGGTTGCTGGCCGACGGTCAGTCAGCGGCTGCCGAGAAATTGCGCGCCGTCGTGGAAAACCAGATTGGCATGTCGGTCTACAATCTGCAATTGGCGCGAACCAACTTACTGTTCGACCAGCGCCAGCTGCCCGCCCGCTCGGCGAGCAAAATCTATCAAAGCCTGCTGGGCGATCCCGCGCCGGCCGATTGGGTGTTTTGGCCCTTACGTTCGTTGGCCGCGCTGCGGACTCCGCGACACGCCGCGTTCCAGCGGTGGCTGGCTGCGCTGCCGGCCCGGGACATTGGCCAAGCGCTCGAAGTCACCGATCTCGCCAAACGCCATCGTTTTCTCCTGAGCCTACCGTGGGGCGGACGGCTGGCGGCCCTCCGCGACGTGCTGGAGCTGCCGACGGCGCTGGACACCCCGCATACCCGCGGCCAGCGCAATGAACTGCTGTTGCGGCTACCCGCCTACGCCGAGGCCCGCCGGACAGGTGAGTCACTGCAAGCAACACTACGCACCCAGTGGACGGCCGCCATGGATGAGGCGGCCCAGCAGGGTCAAGTGAAAAACTGGCGAGCTTGGCAGGCCAATCTCGCACAGCGTGAACAGCTGCTGACGAGCATGGCGCCGCTGCGGGTGCCCGCGGACCTACAATTTCCGCCCGTAGTCGACACCACCAGCTGGCAGAAACAGCTCCAACCAGGGCAAGCGGTCGTCGTCTTTCACGATACCCCGGGCGGACTGCAGGGTTTTTTAGTCACGGCCAGCTCAGCAACGCGTTGGAATTGTGGCCCCAGTGGCCGCTTGGTGGCGCCGCTGCAGGCATTTTTGCGCGACCTGGGAAATTACGACGCCCAGCACAAAATGTCGACCGAGGCGCTGACCTCCGACGATTGGCAAGCATCGGGCCGCAAATTGTGGGACCTGCTGCTCGGCGGCTCTTCCCTGGATCTCGCAGCGATGGAGGAGTTGTTGGTCATCCCAGATGGCATGGCTTGGTATGTCCCCTGGACCGCTTTGCCTGTCACCACGGATGCCGAAGAAACCCAGGCCCTCATTGCCCAGACACGTGTCCGCCTGGCTCCGACACTCGGCTGGGCTTTCGGTCCTCGCCCTCCGCTGCGCCGCAACCAGCGTACGGGACTGGCTGGCCAGGACAGCTGGGCAGGCCTCCCAGACGAACAGCAGGTCCGCGCCGATTTTGTCACAGCACTCGACAGTCCGATCGAATTACCACCCCAATTGCCCGTGCCATCGGCCACGGTAGCTGCCCTCTTGGACACCCTGGTCGTGCTGGACGAAAGTGAACTTGAACTGGGCCAACCCTATCGCTGGTCTCCCATTCCCCTCGGCCGCGGCCGGCGCCAGCACACGCTGGGTGATTGGCAGGGCTTGCCGCGTGGGGGACCGCAGTGGATCATCCTCCCTGCCACACAAACCCTTGCCGCGCGGGGAGGCAAAACGCGTAAGCGGGCCACCGCTCCACCTGGCAGCGAGTTGTTTTTGGCCAGCTGTGGCCTGCTGGCCAACGGGGCCCAGACCGTACTGCTCAGCCAGTGGCCCGTGGGCGGACTGTCGACTCTGGAAATCACGCGGGAATTTATGCAGGAATTGCCGTATCTCACCGCTGCCGATGCCTGGCAGCGGTGTGTGCAGTTGGCCCACGAGCTCCCGGTCGACGCGGCGACCGAACAGCGGGTGCAGGCGAAACCGGAAGACCCACCGCTGACCGCCGCACATCCATTTTTTTGGGGTGGTTATCTGCTCCTCGATATCAGCGGCACCTTGGGTCTCGACCCAGCGGCACCCGGCGCCGAGTTCCCCGTAAACCAGCCCGAAAGATCGGCACCGTAGCATCCGCCTGCGAGCTGTGCTAAGATTACGCCGCCCGCAATAGGATACGTTCACTACACTGGAGTCGTCCAGCGGCCGGAGAGGATGGCAAACAGTCTTGCGACATGCAGTCAGGGGATTCGTGATGTCTCACCAAGTCGATCTTGCTCAGTATGGTATTCAAGTCACCAACGTTGTCCGCAACGGAGTTCCGGCGCGTCTCTATGAAGAGGCCATTCACCACGATGGCGGGGCCATTGTCTCCAGCGGAGCTTTGGAGACGGATTCCGACGCCAAAAAGGGTCGCAGCCCTAAAGACAAACGGATCGTAGCAGAGCCCTCGAGCAAGGACGACGTCTGGTGGGGAGCGGTGAATATCCCTCTCTCCGAGACTGCCTTTCAAAAAAACAAAGCCCTGGCTCTCCAATATCTCAACAGTTGCGACCAGCTCTTTGTCGTGGACGGCTTTGCTGGTTGGGATCCGGATACGCGGATTAAGGTGCGGATTATCTGCACGCGGGCGTACCACGCCTTGTTCATGCACAACATGTTGATTCGCCCCCACCAAGAGGAGCTGGCTGCCTTTGGTGAGCCCGATTATGTCGTGTTCAACGCGGGCCAGCAGGCCGCGGATACCAGCGTGGAGGGTGTGGAGACCAAGACGAGTGTGGCCCTGAATTTTGCCTGCGGCGAGTTTGTGATTCTGGGCACGCAGTACGCCGGTGAGATGAAAAAGGGTGTCTTCACGATCATGCATTACTTGATGCCCAAACAGGGCGTCTGCTCCATGCATTGCTCGGCCAACGAGGGCCCGGCAGGCGATGTGTCGCTATTTTTTGGTCTCTCGGGGACCGGCAAAACCACGCTTTCCGCCGATTCCAACCGCGCGCTGATTGGGGACGACGAACACTGTTGGAACGAATCGGGCGTATTCAATATCGAAGGGGGTTGCTACGCCAAGTGCATCGACCTGACGGAAGAAAATGAGCCCGAGATTTACCGGGCGATCCGTTTTGGCGCGATCTTGGAAAACACGGTCCACGATCCGGTGACGCGCGAGGTGGATTACACGGACGTTTCGCTCACCGAAAATACCCGGGCCAGCTATCCGATCGAGTACATTCCCCATGCCAAAATACCCTGCGTGGGCGGACATCCCCAAAACATTATTTTGCTGACGTGTGACGCCTTTGGAGTCTTGCCTCCAGTCAGCCAGCTGACTCCCGAGCAGGCCATGTATCACTTCATCAGCGGTTACACGGCCAAGGTGGCCGGCACCGAGGTGGGTGTTACCGAGCCCCAGGCCACCTTTTCGGCCTGTTTTGGCGCGCCCTTCTTGGTACTCCATCCGGCCCGCTACGCGGAACTGTTGGCGGAAAAGATGCGGACCCACGGCTCGCATGCCTGGCTGGTGAACACGGGCTGGAGCGGAGGGGCCTACGGCACCGGTGAGCGGATGAGCCTCAAATACACCCGGGCGATTATTGATGCCATCCACGACGGCTCCCTGGCCCAGACCAGCACCACCACCGATCCAGTTTTCGGGCTCAAAATTCCCACCCACTGTGCCCAGGTACCGTCCGAAATACTGGTCCCGAAAAACACCTGGGCAGACCCGGCCGCCTTCGATACGACGGCCAACAAGCTGGCTGGCCTATTCGTGGAAAACTTCAAAAAGTTTGCGGAGAATGCAGAAATCATCGCCGCGGGCCCTCAAGTACGTTCGGGAAAAGCCTGATGGAAAACAAACAACTTCTCCAAACGCTGGAAAACTTGCATCAACAACTTCAAAGTGCCTCCTCCGTGGATACTGCCACCCGGGAGACACTGCAGAAGCTGGCGGCCGATATTGGCCGCTTGTCGGAGGCCCGTTCCACGGACGCTGATGCAACAGAGGCTGGCTCGCCCGGCCCCTCCGTCCCCCTAGCGGAAGAACTCCACGAGCAGCTGCTCAAGTTTGAAGTGGACCACCCCCAACTCACCCACGCCATCAACCAGGTGGCGGCGGCCCTCGCCAATTTGGGGATTTAGGCGTTGGGGGCAGATGAGAACTTACCCATCGACAGCCCAATGGATTGGCTTCGCTGGGATTTTCGATCACGCGGCAGGTAAAAACTTACCTGCCGCTCGCCTTAAGGGGTGTCTAGACGTGGTACACGTCCGCCCGGTAACCGGCCAGATGGCCGCGAAACCAGTCAATCGTTTGCGACAGGCCGGCCTCAAGTCCCACGGCCGGTTCCCAGCCCAGCACAGAACGGGCCAGGCTGTTGTCCGCCAGCAGACGTTCGACTTCGCTGTTGGCCGGACGCACCCGCTGGTCATCGCACTCGATATTTATTTCGCAGCCGATGAGTTGAGCAATCTGGGCGGCCAAATCACCAATGCTGATTTCTTGTCCGGAACCTAAATTCATGGTCTGTCCAAGGGCCGCCGGGGCCGCGGCAGCCAGCATGAAACCGCTCGCCGTATTGGCGACGTAATTCAGATCGCGCGTGGGAGTCAGGCTCCCCAACCGCAACGTATTGTCTGCCCGGCCACCGCTGATTTGGAGGCATTGGGTAATGATGGTTGGCAACACGGCGCGGGCCGATTGCCGCGGACCAAACGTGTTGAAGGGCCGCACCGTTACCACCGGCAAATTAAATGAGCGGTGGTAGGACTCCGCCAGTTTGTCCGCGCCAATTTTACTGGCTGAATAAGGAGATTGCCCCTGCAAGGGATGGGTTTCCGCAATGGGGACTTGGAGTGCGGTCCCATAAACTTCACTGGTGGAGGTATGGATCACCCGCTGCGTATCCCAGCGCCGGGCCGCTTCCAACACATTGAGTGTGCCCACCACGTTGGTCTGCACATAGGAAGCGGGGGCAATGTAGGAGTAGGGAATGGCAATCAGAGCTGCCAGATGAAACACCACCTCGCAGTCCCGCATGCTATGCAGCACCGAACCGGCGTCCGTAATATCGCCGGCCACGATTTCCATGTCACTGCGGAGGGACGATTCGTCCAGCCAACCCTGGCGGCCCCCGGAATTGTAATGCACCAAAGCCCGTACCTCGGCCCCAGCCGTGACCAGCGCTTCCGTCAGATGGCTGCCAATAAAACCACCCGCACCGGTGACGAGAACTTTTTTTCCACTCCAATTCATGCGGCCCACCTGCGGTTGGTAATATCCTGCTGTGCCTTTTGAAAATCGTCATGCTGCCCAATATCCAACCAGTATTCCATAATGGGGAAGCCGACGACAGTCTCCTCATGCTCCAAGAGGATATCGATCAATTCCGTCATATCGAACTTTTGCCCGCGGGGGATGTACCGTCTGACAGACGGTTCCAGCAGGTAAATCCCCGCGTTCACAAGAAAATTAAATTCTGGTTTTTCTTTCAGGGCCCGGACCCGACCAGCCTTCGCTTCCACCACGCCATAAGGTACTTGGACATCGTACTGCCGGACCGCAACGGTCAAGGCCGCCGTATGCTGCTGGTGGAACTTGAGCAGGGCCCGGTAATCCACATTGGTCAGAATGTCGCCATTCATCACCAGCAGGGGCTCCGTCACTTCGCCCATCAGTCCGATGGCACCGGCGGTGCCCAGGGGTTCATCCTCGGCGACGTAGTTCAGATCGACCCCAAAGCGGCTGCCGCTGCCAAAATAGCGGGTGATCTTTTCCGGCAGATAATGGGTCGTCACGTTGATCCGTTTAATTCCTGCCCGTTGGAGTCCCTCGATCGTACGCTCCATCAACGGCTTTCCCCCCACGGGCAACATCGGCTTGGGGGTGTCGTCGGTGAGCGGTGCCAACCGCGTGCCAAAGCCGCCGGCCATAATCACCGCTTGCATCGGCATCTGCGGCATGAACTCCTCACTGGAAGCCAGTTCGGCCACCGTACCGTCCGCCCGCAGCAGAGGCAGATGCCGCACCTGCGCCGCCAGCATCGTTTCCAGCTGTTCTTCACGACTGGCCTCCGCACTGGCGGTCACGGACTTCCCTCCCCGCGGGGCGGGCAAGTCGGCCACCAAGGACGCCAGCGATAAATTATCCAGGATGGCGCGGCGCAAGTCGCCATCGGTAATCGTCCGCACAAAACGTTTTTCGGCATCCACCTGGAGGGCAATCCCCAGGCCGGCCATGTCAATCCGTTCCATCACCTCGCGGAGACACATGGGGGCAGTTACCAAGCACGGTTCGATCGATCGCTTCATGCGGCTCCCCTTATTCTGAGTGGTTTGGCAGGAATGCCCGCCACCACGGCCTGGGCCGGCACGTCGTGAATGACCACCGCCCCAGCCCCTACCAGGGCCTGATCACCAATGGAAACGTATTCCTTCACCACGGCCCCCACTCCAATATGGGCCCCCGTCCCGACCCGCACGCCCCCGGCCAAACAGACCCCCGGGGCAATGTGTGCATGCGGTCCGATGTGGCAATCGTGTTCCACGATCGCCCCCGTATTCACAATCACGTTGGATTGCAAACGGGCTCCTGTATTGACGACGCAACGGGCCAGCAGCTGGACGCCGGCACCCAGCCTGGCACGCGTGGAAATGCAGGCCGTGCTGTGTGTCACCGTCCAAGGTTGGAGGCCCGCTTGCAGGGCTTGCTGAAAAAGTTGGCGGCGCAGGGAAGCTTGCCTGGGCCCGGCGACCGCAACCACAAAATGGCTGACTCCCTGTTCCCTCAAGTTGTTGAGGGTGGAGGATTCCGGCAAGATCGGGAGGCCCTGCAGTGTACTTCCTGCGTGCGCGTCGTCCTTGTCCAGCACGGCATAGAGCTGACACGCAGCAGTCCCCTCCAACGTGTCGACCAGGACCCGCGCATGATCTCCAGCACCGATGAGTACAACTCTTGGCATGCGTAGCTACTGGGGCCAGTGGTGGGTGTTGTGGTGTACGATCCGGCGTTTTCTCATGCCACATCCCCCCAACGCAGGAGATGCCCGGCGGGTAGCTCGCGGAGCGTGCGACGATGGAGCAGGTGCGTTTTTAAGGCAGGCGCCAGTCCCGTACCGGGGCGTTTGATGGCGATCAGCTCCTCGGTCAGTTCGGTCCCGGCCGGTAGGGCAGCCGCGGTGACGAGGCTTTTGCGTGCCACCGCAGCGGTCTCTTTTTCATTGGCAGCGGGAGCCTTGCGGCCATCACCGAGGGCCTGTTCCACGGTCCGCACGCCCTGGACCAGTTGTTGTAGCTCGGCAGGCTCCACAGAGGCCCGATGATCGGGACCTGGCAGCGTGCGATCCAGGGTAAAATGCTTTTCTAGAATACAAGCTCCGAGAGCCACGGCCGCTAAGCTGACTTCGATGCCCAGCGTATGATCCGAATAGCCGACCGGCTGGGCGAAAGCGGCTTGCAGCGTCTGCAAGGCGCGTAAGTTGACGTCGTGGGGATCGGCCGGGTAGTTGCTGACGCAGTGCAACAGCGCGAAATCATGATTCCCAGCGGCCTGCATCGTACGGACCGCCAGGTCGACTTCGCCCAAGTAGCTCATGCCCGTGGAGACAATCAGGGGCAGACCAAGCCGGGCCACATGGTCCAGGAAGGGCAAGTTCGTGATTTCCCCCGAGGGAATTTTTAAAGCGACGACGCCAAGTTCCACGAGCTGATCCGCGCTGGGCGCGTCGAAAGGAGTGGAGAGAAACAAGATCCCGCGCTGCTGGCACCGTTCGATCAAGGCACAATGGTCTGCATGGGACAGCTCCAGTTGGCTGAGCATCTCCAACTGGGAACACGATCGTTTCATGTTCCGCCGCTGGTAGGGGGCCTGCACCGCCTGCGGTGTGACCAACTGCTGGGCCTGAAAGGTCTGGAATTTGACGGCGTCGGCCCCGGCCTCCGCCGCGCAATCCACCAACTCCAGTGCCCGCTGCAGACTGCCATTATGATTCACACCGGCCTCGGCAATGATCAAGCAGGGAGTTCCCAGCGCGCGCTGGCCGATGGTGAGACTCGCGGGTTGGGGCACCGCTGGGTGCATGCTCGTTTGCCTTCCTTGCTGCAGTTTCTGAAAGAACGGCCGGAGGCCGTTCTTTCAGAAGTAAATTGATCTGAACCAAACAGGAAGTACAACTTCCTTGGTAAGTAAGACTAAAATCAGGCCGCTTGCAGCCCTGGGGAAGTGACGGCCTCTTTGTGTTGAAATAAGAACTCGGCAAATTTCCAATCCAATTCTGTATCGATATCGATGGCACGTTCGGGGGGCACCTCAATGGCCAAGACTCGACTTTCAAAAATGGTATCGTAGGTGAAGATGGGATCACGACGTGCCGCATAGGCGACAGCCGTTAAATCAAAAACGGTCGGTGCTTCCTGCCGGCGGTGGACGGGCCCTCCATGGTTGAGCACCACGTTGGCGAACCCCCGCTTGTCGCGAGTCACCATATTGAAGTAAGGGTTGCTGCTGGCTGGGGTGACGGTGAGGGCAATATCCGCAGAAGACTCCATCAAACCCGCCACACAGCGGTCGATATCCTCAGGCGCGCGGAGGGGGCACGTGGCAGGGATGCTAACGAGCGTATCCACCCGCCGCTGATCCATCTGCTCGACTTGCTCGATAGCGTGCCGCCAGGCCAAGCGTTCCGGAGCCGTATCCGATGCCAACAGGGGAGGACGCAAAAAAGGAACTTCCGCACCGCAACTGCGAGCGATCCTAGCAATTTCAGGACAGTCCGTGGAAACAACAATCCGCTGCAACGCGCGACATTCCAAGCCCGCCTGGATGGCATGGGCGATGAGCGGTCGGCCACCCAGGGGGCGGATGTTTTTACCCGGCACGCCCTTGGAGCCACCCCGAGCAAAAATAAAGCCGATCACGTTGTCCATCATGCAAATCCTTGTACGCAATAGTTCAAGCGGCCAACGGAAAGAAATGTTAGATGTTAGATGTAAAAGGATGTGAGATGTTAGATGTGAGATTGATGATGTGATCTTGAGCCAGAGCACCACCCCTCGGCACGGCCAGGCTCTACCGCCTTGCGTGCGCGGTGGTCGCGAAGCGAGGCGATTACGGGGCCAATCTTGTAACCCATCCTGACACTGCGGGCAAGATTAACTTGACAGGACCTACTAGCCTCTCTATCCTCCCGCCACGGTTGCCCGTTACGGAAAGTGCTAGCAGCGGGAAACCCCACGCCCTCCAAGGACTGACTTCCTTCCTGAGATGGCGGCCTCCGGCCGCTATCTCAGGAAGTGCCCAACCAATGACAAAAAACCTCTTTGTAGCGGTGACGCCGGCACACGTCTTGAATGCCACGGAGGCTCGAGATCGATTTCATCAAGGCGAAGAAAACGTTTTGATAGTCCTCCGCTCTCCCTTGCGACGGCGTCAGGCCAGTCGGCAGCAGAGCTATCTCTCCATGCTCGCGGAGATGGTTGACGACGAATGGTCCACCGTGTGGATGCCGCCCACCAGCAAGAGGCATCACCTGTTCTTTCCAGCTCTGGCGGCAGGTTTTATTCGGCAGCACAGTCGGGTGGGTACTATTTATACAGCATCGTTCCAAAGCAACCAGATGCATCTGATCAACAGCGTCCAACACGACCGGATCGTGCTCATCGATGATGGCAACGGCATCCATGAGTTGATTGACGCCTACCAGTGGAAGCAACGACAGGTCAAGTTGCGTCATCGTCTATTATGCAAGAACACCAGATGGCCCAGCGGTACTTTGCATGTCTTCTCTTGTTTCGATGTTGATGAGAACTGCTGCCAACTAACGCGCAACGACTACCGCTGCTTGCGGAAAAAAATACCGGCGGACTTGCCCGTTCGCGATGATGAGATTGTGTTTGCCTCCCAACCTCTGAACGCCACCTTCCCCCATGTGAAGATCAAAACAGAAAGCCTGCTGACCCATTTAAAGCAGTCGTTCTCGGTGGATCGCTGCCGCTATTTGGCGCATCCTCGCGAAGCGACTGCTGTCACGGGCTGGGAGTCCTTAACCTACTCCATCGAGTTGTTTCCCCTCCGCGAAGGCTACCTGCCCGCCGCCTTCGTGACTTATTACTCGTCATGTGCTCGCACACTGCGAATCCTCTACGACGTGCCGGTTATTTGCCTCAAGCCACCGGAGGATTTCTGGCCCACGGCGGCCTGGGCCCAGCTCATGGACCGCTGCTACGCCGAGTGCCAGGCCGTGGGAGCCTCGATCCAACGCCTGGATGCGGAGTTCTATCAGAAAATACCGCACGTCGAGCCACGCGCCCCATGGTCCCATCCGCGCTGAGCGCACCTCGCAGTTTGGTAGTCCCTGGTACAACAGCTAGCGTTTCCAGTGAGGGCCCCCGAATTGGTAGGGACATATGAGTCATCTGGTTACGACGGCTCTCCTACGTCATTCCCTTCGCTCTCCTACGTCATTCCCTTCGCTCTCCTACGTCATTCCCGCGTAGGCGGGAATCTAGACAACCCGCGCCTGCTACTGGATTCCCGCGGGAATGACGTGGAATCATGTCATGCCTGCTGCAAATCCTTGCTGCAAACCGCGAGGTGCGCTCTCAGCGATAACGCCCAGCAGGTCAACTTGACCAATGTATGGGGTTTCTCTAACCTGCGACCCGATAACAGCCCACAATTCCTAGGACAGAGATAAGCACGTTATGAGCGATCGCATCTGGTGCTTGCCGATCTTGGCCGGCGCGTTACGCGGGTACCGCTGGGCCCCGGCCTCCGGGGGCAAGTTGGCCCGACTTTATATGGGCACCTACGAGCGCGAACAAACACAGCTCATGCAGCAAAGTTTTGGTGCGGATTCGATGCTCTTGGATATCGGTGCCAACCATGGGTACTACTCCCTACTCGCTGCCCGTCTGTCCGCAGGCGCAGCGCGGGTGCTGGCCTTTGAACCCAATCCCCACTGCCTGCGCTTTCTCCGACACCACGTCCAAGCCAATCGCCTGGAGCACGTCTCCGTCATCGCGGCGGCGGTGGGCGGTGCCTCGGGTACGGCCTGGTTCGAAGACGGCAGCGGCACGGCCACCGGCCACTTGGCGGCTGGGGGCACGCAGCAAGTGCAGGTGGTGACGGTGGACGAAACCGTGGCGACCTATGGTGTGGCGCCCACCCATCTTAAAATCGATGTGGAGGGATCGGAGCTCGAAGTCTTGCAAGGTGCGGTAGAAACCTTGCAGCGATTTCGCCCCGAAATATTCCTCTCCACCCACGGCGCGGAGATCCATGCCAACTGTTGCCAGTTTTTAGCCGACGTGGGCTACCAGCTAGCACCCATTCGAGGAAGTTGTCTGGAAACAACCCCCGAGGTGCATGGTCTAGCTCAAACAACCAATATCCTGACGGCAGCCTAGTGCTTTGACAACTTTTAGAATTAGGGCACATGCCGTCATAACCACTTACTACCAAATAGCTTCCGATAGCATGCACCCTAATTTTTAATCATGACAAAGCACTAGTGCTTTGACATAATTCCATGCATAAAAAAGATCCCCCACCTGCGGAGTCGCCTCCCACCCCACCCACCCCACGGCAAAAAGTGCTGGTGCATGCGGCTTATCCGCTGTGGCGTAAACAAACGCTCCTGACCGTGGCCCGCGTCAAAGAGCTCCAGGACGAAGGCCACGATGTATTGCTCAGCTATTGCAACAGCAAAGCGGGCACGTGCGCGGCGAATTACGCGGGCAATCCAGTTGCCTGCTGGGTGTGCCGGAATCGCGTGCGATCCACCGCCCAGGCCTTGGGCGTGCGGGCCGTCCCCCTGGCAACCGACGATGCCATGATCGCCCGGACCCCGGCCCTCAATTTTTCAGAGAAGAAAGGCCTGGTCGAGGGCGTGCAAAGCGGCATCACCTCGGCTTTTCGCACCTTCGCACGGGACACCAACGCCAATCAGATCATCTCACGCATCAAGCGTAAATACTTTGACACCACGTCGCGATTACTGCGGTCTTTCAAATTGCTGGTCAGCCAAGAGCAGCCCACACGGGTGGAGGTGTTTAACGGTCGCCATGCCTGCTCACGATTTAGTTTGATCGTGGCCCGAGGTCGTGATCTGCCTTTTAATACGCTGGAGGCCACAACCCGGCAAAAGCCGATCGTCTTCGCCGGGCATACGGCCCACGACCGGCTGGCCATGCAGCGGCGTATCTTGCAGCACGATGCCAACCTGCAAATCGCGGACGACTATTACGCCAGACGCCGACAACCCCGCAGTAATAAATTTGCCCGCAAACACGCCCCGAATTTTGCACCGCCCGCGGCGGGACAATTTGTGAAAAAAGTCAGCATCTTCCTCAGCAGCCAAGATGAGTTTGAATCGCTGGGCAAAGATTGGAAATCCCCTTTCCTAGATTATGCTCCCATCATTCAAGAGGCCTGCCAGCAGTACCCCGAGTATCTGTTCTGCATTCGCTTTCACCCCAATCAGGCGGACATTACCGGCGATATCATCACTCCCTTTCAAGGAATTGCGGACCTGCCCAACACACACGTCTATTACCCCACGGATGATGCCAATACCTACACGCTGATTGAGTGGAGTGATTTGGTGGTCACCTTCGGTTCGACCGTCACCGTAGAGGCCTGCTGGATGCATAAGCCCGTGATCATGCTAGGGCCTTCATTTTTTGATCAGCTGGACGTGTCGTACAACCCCGGGTCGCGCGGTGAATTTCTCCAGTTGCTGGGACAGGATTTAGCCCTCAAGGAGCGTCAAAATGCGGCTCGTTTCGCCTGCTTTGGGGAATTGGATGGTGATCCCATGAAATACGTGCACCATGATGGCCGCACGATTCGGGCCCAGGGGTTTCACATTTTCCGTCCCTGGTTGGCCCAGCTAGCGCGTACCACCGACGACGTATTTTGCAACGCGGTCAAAAAGTGGGCCGGCTACCGGACTCAGAAAAAACGCCGCGCTGCCTGATATTCTCGCGGGTGTAGGAATGTAAACTGCAGTAATATCAAAGAACCACAACGAAACAAAGAAACGACGTTGGACTACGCCCTGGTGTCGTTCTGTCATGATGCATGCTACGCTTGCGCCTGCTGGCGTGCCTTAGTGGTCCTACTTTTAGAGAGCAGCCGGAGGTTTCCTGACGATACGGTGCAAACCTCCTGTGACTGCGTCACATCGGTAGGCTATCGCCAACCGATGCCACCCGCCACCCGCCATTCCCGCTGCCCCTCCCGTCATTCCCGCGCAGGCGGGAATCCAGCAGCCAGCGCGGGCAGTCTAGATTCCCGCCTGCGCGGGAATGACGTAGGAGAGTCCTTTCGGAGAGCAGCATGTTTGCTAGCACGACTGGGTGGGGCACGACCAGACCCGCACGGCTCCTACCAGAACACAACCAGCACCAACAACACAAAGCCCGTCGTCGCGTTGTTTCGTCGTGGTTCCCATCCATTCAAATCTCATCGTGACAAAAAATGAGCGCCTACAGGCAGACCGAAAGGGGGTCTGCCGCTCGCTTCGCACAATGCTCTCGCCCTGGGAAAGGCTGATCGGTAAACTCCCCCCCTCGCCCACAATTCCCCGTTTGTTCCCGCATGAGCCGTCAGGAGTGCTGACATGAACGTTGCAGAAGTCACCGCGTTGCACCGCGAGAGGACCGCCCACTGGCACTGTGAACCATCTGCCATTTTGCAGACGGGACTGCTCGGACTGGTCGAACAAAACCACTGGGAAAATTTCAGCCTGTGGCACGAAGAAGATATCGCGCGTCGCAACGATTTGCCAGCCGAGCGCATCCGCCAGGCCAAACGAACCATCGACGCGCACAACCAGCGGCGGAATGATCTCATTGAAGCCATCGACCGGGAACTCGTGCGCCTGCTGCAGCCGGCCACGGAGGGCTGCACGTTCAACTCCGAGACCCCGGGCATGATGATCGACCGTCTCTCCATCCTGGCTCTGAAGGAGTATCACATGCGGGAGGAAGTCCAGCGCCAAGATGCCGCGGCCACGCATCGCGACGCCTGCGCCACCAAACGAGACGTGATTGACAGGCAGATCCAGGATTTGGCCCAGGCCCTGACAGACCTCCTCCGCGAGGTCGAGGCCGGAACCCGCAGTTTTCGCGTGTATTTCCAGTTTAAGATGTACAACGACGCGCAGCTCAACCCCCAACTACGCTGCGCCAGCTAGGCGCGAACATTATTTGTCTATTTCAGAAGTAAATTGAGCGGCCCCACAAGCTCATGAGTTGAGCCGCCAATCGCTCCCTTTTTCCTTTCTGAGATGGTGGCCTCCGGCCGCTATCTCAAAAAGTGCACTCTATTTGTCGATGAACTTAACCAGCTGAAAAGCCTCAGCATAATCCACCCCAGCTGTGGCGCCTCGAAAATGAGCCAAGGCTTTTATATTCTCCAGACTTCTGGGAAATGGGTGGTCACCAACCTCCGAAGCGTAGATTTTCATGGCCTCCAGCTTCTCATCGATGTGCTGTGAGATATCTACAAAATAATTTGGCACGAACACGTTCTCATGCAGCGCGGGAGCGAATTCCGTTTCCGAGATACATTCATACATTAAAACTTGCTTGACAAACGGATATCGAAAAGACTTCGTGCACGAAAACAGGGCCTGCGCCAAAATCCGATGATCGGAATGCGCATCCGACCTATTCACGGAATAAATTATTTCCGGTTCTTCCTGGCGAAAAACATCCGCAATCCCCTCGATCAATGCTGGAATGCTGCCATCCGTCAAACTCGTTGTTGAGAAATTTAGTGTATAAGTCCTCCGGACCCCCAACAAATGGGCCGCTTCCTGAATCTCTGCCTGGCGTTTCTCAACAACCTGTTTCGCATATCCTTGCTCTTCTGATATGCCCGTGGCAATGAGCCATGTGATATCATGGCCACTGTATTTGTGCTTCAGTATGGTTCCCCCGGCCCCCAGAACTTCGTCGTCTGGATGAGCCGAAATGATCATCACTTTTTTTTCACAAGTACATTCCTGTTCTGATTTCAAATGTAATGTCATGGTTCGTTACGCGGATCGCATCACCTCGAAGTCCAGTTTTCACAATCAGATGTTCCTCTTCTACATCGAGAACATACCCGGGTTCAATATTGGATGGATAGGTCGTATCAACTTGCTCCACCTTCCACACCTTGTAGGCTTCCCCCGCATACTCAATATGGGCACCGACGTAGGGCTTGGTAAGTCCCCTCACCAGGTTAAAAATAGCCTCGGAGCTCATCCGGAAGTCGATCAACCCGTCCTGCTTGCCTCTTTTACGCCAATAATTTGCCTGCCTGTCCGCTTGCTTGATGCGTGCATAGGTTCCCTCAGCCAGCTGGGGGACAAACTCGTCAACCTGCTCCACAGCTGCCTGC
>CAMYJY010000103.1:0-2770 GCA_947258835.1 uncultured Pirellulales bacterium | reverse complement strand
GGTTGAGGCCGTTTCCTCCAGCCCCAGCACCAAGGCCCAGATCAATGGGTGCCGCCCTCGGTTCTGGGGCAAGTGTGCTGGATGATAACCGATCACACCCAATCGTGTCATTTCCAGCAACTCTTTTTTAATCAACTGCGACCACCCAAAACAGAAAATAACATCGGGTTGCAAGCCGGCAATCCACTCCAGAATATGGGGCGCATTCACATCCTTCACGAATTTGTAGGGTATCTGATTCTCTTCACAAATGCCTGATAAATCCGCGTAGTCCGCATTGAACTTGGAGCCGGACTTGGTAGCAACTCCGACGATCTCAAAATTGTTCGCCAGACACCGCTTTAGTGTCCGCTGGGAAAACATCACCGTGCCAATGAAAAAGATTCTCATGCGTTCCGCAGTTTCTGCAAGCACGGCCGGAGGCCGTCCTTGCAGAAGTAAATTGATCTGAATCAAAGTCAATCGTGAAGACTCGCCTTGGGATCATCCCCACAGGCCCCCTTGCCGGAACCATGAGACAATAATCAAGCGGACCCACAATCACATAAATTTAGCGGCCCGGGCGCTCCTTTTTTCCTTTCTGAGATGGCGGCCTCCGGCCGCTATCTCAGAAACCGCAGTCTACGTTGTAAAACGATTTCTTCACAAGACCCTCCAAGCCAATCCTTTCCAAGACCGGGACAATCATTTCCGAGGAGTTTCCATCTCCATAGGGACAGGTGGCCGTCGGCAACAGCGCCTGAAATTCACGGGACCTGGCTTGCTCCATCGCTGCACGTATGGCAGCGACCTTGGGCTCACAACAGAGAACCGTTTCCGCAAACAACCGTCCTCTTTGGCGATCTCCAATGTTGATCGTGGGTATTTTTAGTGCCGGCGCTTCGGTCAATCCGCTGGATGAATTGCCTAGGACCAAATCACAATGCTTCAAACTCGATAAGTATCTTACTTGACCTAGCGAAACATAAGCCCGCACCCGGTGGGGATGCTTCCGCTCAAATTCATGGATCATGGAAATTATGATTCTTCCATCCGTGTCCGCATTCGGCATGGTAAAAATATAATTCAGATCATCAAAGCTCTCCAAAGCCCGCAACAGATTCTCAAATTGTCCTGCCGCACTATCCTTTTCTAAAGTGACGGGATGAAATGTGATGACCGCATATTGCTCACCGAGATCAAATTCCAGGGATTTTTCCAGTTCTGTTTTTGATAACAGCGACAATTTATTGATGTTTTCAATACCCAGGCCCCCCACATTAAAGCAATTTTCGGGTTGCTCTCCCAACTGAATCACTCTCTGGCGGTACGCGTCGGCAGCTGTGAAATGCACGTGGGACATTTTGGTGATGGAATGGCGGATGGGCTCATCAATCAGGCCTTCCGTCGCTTCTCCACCATGACAATGCGCTAGGGGAATTTTGGCAATCATGGCCGCTATGGACGCAGCGAAAATCTCAAACCGATCACCGAGCACCAACACGATATCGGGCTGCAACTCCGAGAGGGCATCCGCAAACCCGATCACCCCCAGACCAATCGACTTGGATATCCCCCGTTCGGAGTCCGAGGAGAGTAACATTTCAACCTGTTTGTCGATGCGAAACCCATCTTTCTCAATGATCTCATAGGTCTTCCCAAATTCCGGTGACAGGTGCATGCCGGTTGCGATCATTTGCAGGTCCAGCTTATCGCTGACATCAATCCCTCGGATCACCCAATACAACAAACCGTACTCGGCGCGGGTGCCGGTAATGACACATATTTTTCTTTTTTTCATCGGCAGGATCGACTCGCTTAACCCGCAGGCAACCACACGGCTGGTACCTGATGGACTGTCCTTTGCTTTTCTTGACGGATTGTACCTATTCTGCACTTCTTGAGATAGCGGCCGGAGGTCGCCATCTCAAGAAGTGCAGACCTTGAGGAAAAAGCAAGTTTGGGGCTAGTGCGGCTGTACTTGTAGGAACATGATGGATACGGAAAAGTATTACTGTTCAGCCACATGCAGCAGCCTACTGCAGATGGCTGAAGTATTACGGAAAAGTTACCCACGAATTGACTGCCGCGAAAACGGTCATGCGGATTTTGATTCTTAAGCCCAGCTCCTTCGGCGATATCCTCTGTGCGCTCCCCGTGGCCCAGTCGATTCGGGACCAATCCCCAGAGGCCGTTATTTCCTGGGTGGTCAAAAAACGATTCGTAGAAATCGTGCGCCGCTGCGATGCGGTCAATGGGGAGGTCCTCGTCTTTGACCATCAACCGGGCTGGGCCGGCTGGCCCCGCTTATTGCAAGTCGTCCGCGAGGTCGGACGGCGATCGTATGACGTCGTGCTCGATTTCCAGGGTTTGTTCCGCACCGGACTCATGACCTGGCGGGCCAACGCCCCGCTGAAGGTGGGCAGTGTGTTTGCCCGCGAGGGCAGCCGCTGGGCCTGCAACACGATTGTGCCGGCCCCGCCAGGCGGGAAGGAAACCCATGCCATCGAAAAACTACTGCAGTTTTTGCCGGCCATCGGTCTGCAGCCCGAGCTGCGCTCGCCCATTGCCGTGCGCGGGGATTCGCCCGACGCCCTGGATCCACGCCTTGCTGGTACCCAGCCAATTGTCATCGCACCCAACAGTCGTGGTGCCCATAAGGAGTGGTCCAGATTTCCTGAGCTGACCGCGGATATCCTCACGCACTTCCCGGAAGCCGTCGTCGTCTGTGATAGCCATCTGCGCTGGGACGATCCGGTGGTGCCGGATCCCTCACGGTTGATCAATCTGA
>CAMYJY010000102.1 GCA_947258835.1 uncultured Pirellulales bacterium | reverse complement strand
GAAAAACTAGAGGTCGAGGAGGCGCCCGCGCCGCCCCCGGCAGAACCGGAAATTGCGGCCACCGAATACGATTGGTGCACCCCGGAAGAACCTGCAGGCGGCCCGCTGGCCTACATTCTCAACGACGCCGACGGCGAGCAGCTTTCCGAACCTGGCGGGCCAGAACAAAGCTACCACGATCATCTCGAGCCACGGCGGGCCTGAGCTAGGAGAGGAAACGAGCCCTTGGTCAAGTACAGCAGGGCTCGTGACTTCGTCTTACGGGGAGACGTGGGATCACACTGGTATTTTGCGTGCCTCGGGCGCGCATTTTGTGGCCAGGCAGGCCCCAACTTCGCTCACCTTAGCAAGATGATCGGAAATGCTTGTGTGCCAAGGCGGCCGTGGCCGCCTTGGCACACAAGCACCCCTAGAATGAGGGATTCTCTCTGATAGACTGGCTAGAAATCAAAATTCCTATCATTTTCCTATCATTCAAGATAGTCCCTGCAAAAACTGCCAGCAATGGGCGCGCAAAGAATTCAAAAGTTTGAATAGGAAGTAAGCGATCAACCCCTCCCCCCCCCCGCCTGGGGCCGATGTGGTGGGGAAAGCGGAAGAGGCTTTTTCCTTCCTGAGATGGCGGCCTCCAGCCGCTATCTCAGAAAATGCAGCTAGTTTTCCATGCCATCGGATGAATCCACGGACAGGACCTCGTTATCACAGATTAGAAACGTTCGATCGGTATGCACGCCGTGACGGTTGTTGTGGGAATATCGGTATTCCACACGAATGGCCTTGGTGCGGTCTTGCCCCGTATCGCAGGCCTCGTGCCAACGGGTGATTTGGTAGCGATCGGCCCGCTGACTAATCCAGCATTCAATTGCCACCTGCTCGGCAGAAGGGCCTGGACTGAACCAGCCAATGCTGAATACCGTGATCGTGAAAACGAACGCCACCAGCACTGCCTGCCCCGCCACAACGCTGCCTCGAAACCAGCCGTTGTTGTAGCGCCGCGACTGCGCGCGACGCCGGAAAACAACCGCCTGAAAGTAGTCCTGCAGCAGGCTACGATAACAGTGTCCCAGATCAGCCTCGCGGATAGTCGACTTGCTGCCGCGCGTCGCGAGCTGACGACGATACGATGCCTGTGCCATGTAGGCCGCAACAGCTGCTGATGTGGTCGTCCACGACGTCGTCTGGCCACTGACAACGCGCTGGCCCTTCAACCGCCCCGACGCAAACAGCGATAGAACATCTTGTACCTGACTGCTCGACGGTGCTGGCGTGCTGAAGAGAATCTTCGCCACACCCTGAGCTGTCAGCTGGTCCTTGGTAAACAACGCCATGGTTTAGCGCCCCTGTTGGTCTGGAGGAATCGTCTCACCGCCGGAACGCGTGGAATAGGCTTGCCAAACACCCCGATTGATGGTGTCGGCAAACCACCGCACCGATCCGTCCATCATGCTGACGTTGACGCCGCCGGAGTGATAGCTGCGAGCGGTCACCGCCGCATACGTGGGCGGCTCCGTGCCCAAAGTCCCGGCGGTTAACAACTTACCTTCCTGCCAGTTCGTCCAGTCAACGTCGTATTCCTCACCGGATTGCGTGCAGAGAACTTTTTCATTGGGTCGAAACCTAGTCGTGAAACCGATTTGATGGGCACGTCCATCAACCCATTCGGTATGTCCGCTACTCGTCTTAAAGTCGGGTCCTCCCAAGGTACAGATCAACGACGGATCGGGGGGCAACAGAGCATCGGGCAAAGGCAAATTTGCGGGATCGGTTTCGCCCAGATTGCGATAGTAGGGATTCCATCCCTTCACCTCCGCCACCGCCATGGTGAAACTCAGCCCATCTCGGAATGATCCGTCTGTCAAAATGCTATGGGGATGAAAAGATCCCGGCCCCCCTTTTCGCGTCGCCGGATCCCAAACGAACCACGTACCAAGATTCACCGCATAGTTCAGCGGGTAATGCAATGGAACGCCGCCGCTCAGCCGCTGTTCGTCACGCTCTTCCGAGGGGCAAAGATAGGTTGGAACGCGCATCGCGCTGAGCTCTTCGGTAGTACCATCGGCCATCGTGATTGGATTTCCGGCGGTGTAGGATTCGTTGAAATCAATGTCGTCAAAGAGGGTCCCTTGCTCCAGATAGGGCAGGAGCAGCGCCTGGGTGGACCAGCCGGCAATGTTTGTGCTCGTGGGATCAATGATCGTCGGCGGCTGCCAACTAGGAGGAAAATAACCCGTTTGTGCCTCGTAATTGGCAATTGCCAAGCCAATTTGCTTCATGTTGTTTAAACAAGAGGCCCGTCGTGCGGCCGCACGCGCTCGCTGCACCGCCGGCAACAGGAGGCCCACCAAGAGCCCAATGACGACCATCACCACCAACAGCTCGATGAGCGTGAAGGCAGCCTGGCTTTCCCCGCGAGCAAACGGTTTCCGGTAAATTCCAGCAGTATTTTTCATTTTTGACACCCATTCATGCCTATAAAGCAGCTAGCCGATGATAATGAAACTCACTATCAATAACGACTCGTGATTTTTGCCTGTTTGCCATTTGCTGTCAAGTGGAAATGGAAAATATTCCCAAGAATTGCAGCCTGAGGCGGTCCTGACACCCGGCTGTCACTTTGAGGCCATTTCAAAACCAATCAAAAAGATTCCCGCGTCGACCAGCAAATGGCTCAGCCAAGGGCCTAGTAGGGAATCGCTGCGATGGTACAGCCACGCCCAGAATCCGCCGCCCAGCGCAACCGCCAGTGAAAAGATCCAGGTGGTCGGTGAGAAGAAGCCAAAATACGTACCGATCACAAGCACGTGATGGGCCATAAATCCGAGCGCAGAAATCACCACCGCGGGCCACAGCCGCAATAGGCGTTTTAGTTGGCCAAACACAAACCACCGCCAGTAGTATTCTTCCAGCAAGGAATGCAACAAGCTGTAAAACACCCCCACCGCAATAAACTTCCCGCTGTGATTGATACCTAGATCGGCAATTTTGTCCCGCATGGCAACCTGTCCCGAGACAAAAAAATCCGCCGACCGCAGCCAGGTGTGGTACAGCCCCAGCCCCGCGACCAGCACCACCAGGCCAAACACAATCCCCAGCGCAACTCCCCGAGTGGACTTCCCGGGCAGTCCCACCGGGCGCTGCTGCACCCGCGCGACCCACCACACGGGAAAGGCAAACTGAATGATTTTGGCAACTGCGTAAATTGTTTGTTGAACGCCAGCGGTACTCTCTTCCGCCCAAATGAAGTAGGTCAGCGTGACCAGGCTGGGCAAGACCAAGGCGAACAACACAGCGGCCCAGTCTCTGGGCTGGCAGCCTCTAGTCTGAGTGCGGGAGAGGGTCGGCATGGTCTGGAAACTGTTTCTGTTCTGCGTCATTCCCGCGCAGGCGGGAATCTAGGTTATTTACGTCATTCCCGCGCAGGCGGGAATCTAGGTTATTTACGTCATTCCCGCGCAGGCGGGAATCTAGACCACATGCACTGCTACTGGATTCCCGCCTGCGCGGGAATGACGGAGAAAAAACGGCGGGAGTGACGGAGAAAAAACGGCGGGAATGACGGAGAAAAAACGGCGGGAATGACGGAGAAAAACGGCGGGAATGACGGAGAAAAAACGGTGGGAATGACGGGAGAAAAACGGTGGGAATGACAATCTGGCGCCCGCACGATAGGATAAACTTTCCAGTACACAGCGGCCGTCGACCGCTGCCATCATCTCGTGATCGTATCGCCCAATGCAATATCAAAAAACGTGTTTGGAAGCATTTGGCTATACGTTGCCGGCCGAGATCGTCACCTCCGCCGAAATCGAGCAGCGCCTGGCGCCGGCCTACGAGCGTTTGCGTCTGCCTGCGGGCCGACTCGAACTGATGACCGGGATTCGAGAAAGACGGTTCTTTGCCGCGGGCACCCGCCCCAGCGCGATGAGTATTTGCAGTGGCGAGCGGGCAATTCAGGCCAGCGGTCTGGAGCGGGGCCAGATTGGAGCGCTGATCCATGGGTCGGTGTGTCGCGACTTTCTCGAACCGGCAACGGCTTGCGCGGTGCACCACAGCTTGGGTCTGTCGCCCGACTGCCAAATCTTTGACATCTCCAACGCCTGTTTGGGCCTGCTCACGGGGCTCGTCCAGGTAGCCAACATGATCGAGCTGGGGGAAATTCGTGCGGGGCTGGTGGTCGGCACCGAATGCGGTCGACAACTGGTAGAAAACACCATCCAGCGGCTCAACACCGATACCCGCATCACGCGGCAAGACATCAAACACCTCGTGGCCTCGCTCACAATCGGCTCTGGCAGTGTGGCTCTGCTGGTCTGCGATCAGGCGCTCAGCCAAACCCAAAATCGCCTGCACGCCGCCGCCACCCTGGCGCGAACGGACCAACACAGGCTTTGCCAAAGTGAAGGGCTCGCTAACTTCATGCATACCGATAGCGAGCGATTGATGCGCGAGGGGGTCACAACCGGAGCGGCCACCTTTGAGAAATTCCTCGTGGAGTGCCAGTGGCAAACCCAGCACATCGACAAAACGGTGTGCCATCAGGTAGGGACTGCCCAGCGCAAACTGCTGCTGGAAACCTTGGAACTCAACCCTGGCATCGACTATACTTCGCTGGAGACGTTTGGAAACACGGGAGCGGCGGCCCTGCCTTTGACGATGGCGCTGGCCATAGAGAACCGGCACATTGTCGCCGATGACCGCGTGGCCATGCTGGGCATTGGCTCCGCGGCAGGTAAGTTTTTACCTGCCGCGTGATCGAAAATCCCAGCGAAGCCAATCCATTGGGCTGTCGATGGGTAAGTTCTCATCTGCCCAACGCCTAAACATCTCAAACTGAAAATGAGGCTTCCATGAAGCCGGTAAAGCCCGATAAAATAGCCCCCGTTTCCGCACCGCGGCGGCTCACCAAAAAACCTGGTTGAGAGGCGGATGGAATGGGCTTTTCCGGCCCAAACCGGCCGGCACCAGGCATACCTGTTTTCACTTTGAGTAAACATCTACCGGCTGAAGCCAGTAGGATGGGAGCTTCGTGAGCTGTGGACTGAAGTCCCTCACGCACTCGGGTGCCACCCTAAATTCTGTGAGTTGGCGGCGCTGCCGCCTTGTGGTCATCAGCCCTGTGCAACGGCCAAAATGAAAATGATGCCTAGCAAGCACAACAATCCCGCACCGATTCCCACGTACAACCAAGGAGAGCGACCATAGCTGGGCCCCTTGAAATTGGGCGGACGGAGAGGATCGATTTCCCCTTCTTGTCTTTGAAAACGGGGGGCCACCTCGACTTGTTCGGCTTCCTGCTGTTCCAGGTCCTCTTCGATTAAAGACAGCTGCGGGCCCTCCGTCTGAGTCTCTTCCAACGACGGCGTCAGGTTGTCGGTCGAACTGGCGGAATCGCTGAGACTGAAATCATCCTCGGTAGCGACCTCTTCCTCATCCAAGGGCGCCAGCCCCATCTCCTCTTCCGACTCCGAACTGGACGCGATCGATCGTGCCGGGGGGCGCTGGGGCTGACCATGAATCCCGCTCCCCCCAGATTCCTTGGCACCGCGTTGGATCGACTCCTTAAAACGACGAAAAACGTCGCTGCCTAGGCCAGAATCCTCCGAGGCCTTGCCGCTATCTCCCACCTCGCGGCCATGATCCTCCAGCCATTCCGTCAAACGCTCCGCCACGTCGGCTGCCGACTGGTAGCGATCGTCGGGCGACTTGGCCATCATCCTTTCGCAGATATGCAGCAACGTCGGGGGCACATCCGGACGTTCCCGCATGATGCTCGGAGGATCTTCCGTCTGGTGCTTCATCAGCCGCTGTGAGATGGGCCCCTCGGGGAAAGGAGCATGCCCCGTCAGCAGGTAGTACAGCGTACAGCCCAGGCTGTAGATGTCGGAACGGTGATCCGCCAAGTGACTGTTGAGGGCCTGCTCGGGTGAGAGGTAGTCGGCCGTGCCCAAGACGTTTTCGTTGTTGTCCAACGTCAGCGAGGCTTCGTCATCCGTGATGCGGGCCAAGCCCATATCGAGCAGCTTGACGACATGCTTCTCATCCAACAGACAATTGGCTGGCTTGATATCACGATGCACCAGCCCCATCGCATGCGCGTGGGTCAGCCCATTGGCAACCTGGGCGATGTAATCCGCAGCCGCATAAAAATCGAGGGGACCCTCCTCTTTGACCAAGACATGGAGATCCTTGCCCTGGACATACTCCATCACTAAAAAATGCGTATCCCCTTCTTGATCGATGTCGTAGGCCCGCACAATATTTGGATCGTCGAGCTTGGCGGCCGCCCGGGCCTCAAGTCGAAAACGCTTCAAATATGTGGCATCTTCCACGCGATTGCGGGGCAACACTTTAATGGCGCGGCGGGCCCGCATTAAGATATGCTCGGCCAGATAGACCGTGCTCATGCCTCCCTTGCCGAGTTGCCCCAACAATTTGTACTTGCCCAAGATGAAGCCGCGATGCTTACCTGCCAGTAATTTCTCGGCCTGCCAGGAGGTGATCAGCCCGGCTTCCACCAGGGCCTCCGCCAGCGCCTCCTGACCCTCGGGCAGCGCGCCAAATTCACGCTGATATTGCTCCTGAAACTTGGTCAGCTGATCGTCTTCAACCAGCTGACTCCGCTTCAGCAGATCCAGGAATCGTTGGGCCTCAGCTTGGGACATGGGAGAAAAGCAATCTCTGTTACGGACGTAAGTCTGCCCGGCTAGGACAAAACGCAGGGCCAGCCGCCGGCAACAAAGCTCTCTACCTGAGGAGCGTTTTCAGGACGGCAAACGATGGCCCGCAGGGCTGCGCGGGAAAGCCAGCGCGGTACACCCAGCGCGCCTGCTTTATGTATAGGATACCATACCACCCAGGTACGACTCATGCCAGAATTGGCCCAGATTCGTGGGGGGAATCCAACCTCGACCCGAAGTCGAGGGGGTCAGGCACATTTTTTCGGCGGCCGTGCTGGTGTTGGTAATTCAGTCAATCGAGAAGTCGAGGGGGTCAGGCACATTTTTTCGGCGGCCGTGCTGGTGCTGGTAATTCAGTCAATCGCGCCGAAAAAATGAGCCAGACCCCGGGAGGACACCAACCTGGAAGTGCGTTCCTGTACCCGCGGCTAGGTCGCTGGCTGCTCCCCACATGTTGCTGGTCAGCAAAAACCTGCCAGCCCAGCCTCACGGAATAGCCCCCCCTACCCTACCCCCCTAAACACTCATTGGCCCTCGGGCGGACCGGGCTGGGAATCGAGACCACTGGCGAGGAACCCAGACACGATTTGCTGGTCGAAGTAATTGACCTCCATCCCCGCATCCACCACCAAACGCTGGGTATTGATGCCGCTGGCACGAGGACTCAATAAAAAGGCCGCTGTGGCAGCCACTTCGGCAGTCTCAATCGCACGCCGACGTAACGTTGCCTGTTCTGCAAACAGATAGGCATCGACGTAGCCGGGGATTCCCGCCGAAGCCGACGTTTTTAGTAGGCCCGGCGCTACGGCGTTAAAGCGTACTTCCGAAAATCGGCTAAACGACTTGGCCAAGAAGGCCAGGCTCGAATCCAGGGCGGCCTTCACCGGCGCCATAAATCCATAGCTTTCGCTGGCCATGCGGGTCGTCGAAATCGAAATCGTGACCACCGAGGCCCGTGGACTGAACAAGTCTTTTAATGCGTTGGACACGGCCACCAGGGAGAAGCAGGAAATATCGAAGGCGCGCTGCAGTTGGGCTCGACTCGTTTCGTGAAAAGGCTGAGGGCCTGCGGTGTAGTCACCAAAGGCGATCGAATGGACGAGGCCATCGAGCCGCTGGCCATCAGCAGCTAGATCACGAGCCAGCCGATCGATCTGGTCCTGATGCTCGACATCACAAACCAAAACCTGGGCCGGGGATAATAATTTCTCCGTGGACGCGCGGCGGGCCTCGGAGCGCACGGTGTAAATCACCTCGGCCCCGACCTCTTGCAACAGAGCCCCGATGTGGTAGGCCACACTCTTGCGATTGGCCACCCCCATGACCAGGATCCGCTGGCCCGCAAGTTGTAAAAAATCAGTCTGCATCACGCATCCGCTCTCCCGCCCTGCAAATCACGAACGAGGGGACGGTTGGGTTAAAGTACAGGCGAAATCAAAACGTACGGCCACCTTGCCGCCCAGGGTCACTTTGGCCTTCATGAAAAAGGCGTTGGCCAGCCGTTCGGTCAGCGTGACATCAATCAGCACCGTATCCCCCGGCAGGACCATCTGCTTAAACTGCACGTTGTTGGCACGGGTTGCCACGGGCACGGCGTCGGGCTCAGCGGCCGCATAACCCGACAACAACACAGCCCCGGCCTGCATGGAAGCCTCGCAGAGCAGCACCCCCGGTGTCAGCGGATAATTGGGATAGTGGCCTTGATACCAGAACTCGTCCCCTTGAAACGTTTTTTGACAAACGATCCGCTGTTCCGTCTGCTCGACAATTTCGTCTAGCAGCAAGAACGGCTCGCGGTGCGGGATGGCGGCTTTGATGGCTGTCAGGGACATGGGGGGGGAGTTGCGGGTTGCGGGTTGCGGGTTGCGAGTTGCGAGTTGCGAGTTGCGAGTTGCGAGTTGCGAGTTGCGAGTGAGGAGTTGCGAGTGAGGAGTTGGCGAGCCCCTCCAAGTGGCCGCTCGGCCGGCGGCACTGCCGCCCTCGCATGGGCTAGCGGCCTTGGCCGCTAGCCCTTAGCCATATCTTCAGCTACGGCTCGTTCCACACCTGTGGTGCTGCGTGAGCTGTTGGTCATTAGTTGGTTGTCGACCTCGTTGGCGACGATGACTCCGTAGTTCATGGCTCCCAGCCAGCCGGACATGATAATGCCCACGCTGCCCGCGTGATAGAGGCCAGTCACTTGCTGGGGCAAGGCACGGCTCACGGCCAGGCCCTCAAACTTGGTGCCAAAACTGGCTCCGGCGGGATGATGCGTGTAGTGCCGGAAACTCCGCGGAGTGGAGGCCTCCACATGCACCACCCGCTGGCGAATCTGAGGCACATATTGATCCAGCGCATCCAGCGTGGTCTCACACAAATCCTGCTTGCTGGCGGCGTACTCTTCCGCCGACAGGTTCGCCCAATCCCCGTACTGGGCATTGGTGCTAGAAACAATCAGGCACCGCGGTTCCCTGTGGGGTCTGGTCTTGGGGTAATAAAATGAGTACGTGCGACTGGTAATATCCCGCGACAGGAGGGCCTCGGTCCGAAAATAAGGCGCGGTGGAGCTAAACAGCAAATCGCCCAACTCTTTCACGTCCAGATGGTCGTGGGGCGCCAGCGCCAGGTAAACTTGCGTGCTACTATTGTTCAGCCGCACGGCCCGGGCCTCATCAATAAAATTGCCGTCGAACTTTTCCTCGCCCACCAACTCAAAGATGGTTTGCCGTAAATTGGCATTGGAAACCACCGCCTGGCAGCGAATCCGCCGGGTGCCGCCCTTGGCGTCAACCTCCACCGCATCGACTTGGCCGTGCCGCAGGTGGATCGCCGTGGCATCGCAGTTGATGCGGATATCGACACCGTTGTGGACCAGCTCCGCTTGCATCTGCTGGATCAGCTTGTCGGTCCCCCCCTGGAACGTAAAGACGCCCTTCGACATGAAGTTGGAAAAGACAATCCCATAACTGATGGCCGGATCCTCGAGCGTGCTCCCGTTGGCATAAGTAATCGGTTCCATCAGCAGGCGGATCACGTCTTCGCGTCCGGGAAAAAACTCATCGAACAGCTCGCGGGTAGTCATCTGCTGCTCGTCGTAAAAGTTCATCCCCCGGGCCTTGTCGAAGAAGGCCACCACCTTTTCCTCCGCCACACCAAAATGCTCGATGAGCTGTTGCGTAAAATCTTCTCGCGTAAAACTTGTCCGCAGCGAGAACATGGGATTGTCAAAGCGCACGCCATCGAGCTGCACAATCGAATCGGCAATTTCCCGGGACCAATAGCGGCGGCAGGATTTCACCATGCCATAGGGAAAACCGTGCAGGGAAACATCAAAGATATGGCCGCCGGGCCGCTTGAACCAAGTGGCCAAACCGCCCAGCTTGTAATGCTGCTCCAGCAGCAACACGCTCCGCCCCTGGCGGGCCAAAATATTCGCCGCGGTCAGGCCGGCCAAACCGCTCCCAATCACGACCACGTCGTAAGCGTCTTGGGCACCTTGCAGAAAGTCTTTGGGCATAGCGGGGGAGAGGGGCTGGGATTCACGGACTAGAAACGGATCGTTTCCAGTTTAGCAATTTTGCCTGGCTCTATCGATGGGGGATCGCTCTGCGGAGAACCACATCATTAGCCTTGGATCAGGCTGCGCCTGATCCAAGGCTAATCCCTCAAACAATGCAGATTCGCCATGCTGATCCCACTGACAATACTTCCCACGATGCCCACAAACCCCTGATCGGTGCCGCAGACGAACAAATTGTCGAGATGGGTCCGGCCGTCAAATTGTTTCTCGGGCGTGCCATAGATGGCTCCCCCTTCGTGGCCGGTGAAGCGGACCACGGTGGTGGGGGTAAACATGTCGGTATCGACCACGCGCTGCCGATAATCAGCAATAAAGCGGACAGCGGAGTCGGTGATCCGGTCGTACCAGCGGAGTTTTTCCAGGGCGTAGTCGCCCTCGGCAAGATTCCGCCAGTAGTCAAAATTTGCCAGTGCGGTAATCCGCACTGTGCCTTCCTCGAGTAACTGGCCACCGTAGTCAAAATTATTGGGACTACAAATCACGCCACTCCGCACATCACAGGGGGCCTGCGGTTTGGTCCACGCAAACTCACTGGAATCGTTGTAGAACGTGATGGTGCTGCGGTGCCCGAGCTCTTGTGGCTGGACGTCGAGCGTGGCAATGGTTTCGCAAAAACTCAGCCTCCCCGCGGCGCGGCTGGTGACCGGCTGGCCATCGTCGCACATCCGCATCGTCTCCGGCCAACCGGCCGAGGACAGCACGCGACGAGCCGTCAGTTCCGTACCGTCCTTCAGGACCACACCGCGCACGCGGCCATCCTCCACGGCCAAACGCTGCACCCCCGCGCGGAGCTTCAGTTCGCCCCCCAGTCCACGAAATTTGCGGACCAAATGCTTCAGGATCAGCCGCACCCCAGCCAACGGCCGTCCCAGACCTTCCATAAAAATGCTGCGAAACATGATGGAAAACTGCCCCCAGTCCATGTCATGTTCACGGGCTGAGCCATAAAACATCAAAGGACAAAATAGCATTTCCACCAGCAGCGGCTCGGAGAATACAGCGTTCAATTTCTGCCGGGCCGAAATCTCTTGATGCGATTCGTCCAGGTCATCATATTCCACGATTTCACTGACCAAGCGCTCAAAATTGTCGACTTCAGCGGGAAAGGCCTGGGCGATCTCCGCGCGGAGCAAATCCAGGTCGTTGTCAAACCGCAGCCGCACCCCGGGGAAAATAATTTCGGAGCCCAATTGCGGCGAAATTTGCAGCGCATCCCGAGAGAGGCGCAACTGCTTCAGCAAACGCGCCAAGGGCCCCCGTTTGGTCCCTGGGGGCGTGACATTGGTCAGCGCGTGGAGCCCAACATCGTAGTTCCGCCCTCGCATCCGGTAAAAAGAATTGAGCCCCCCGATCGTGGAATGGCGTTCGAGAATGCACACCCGCTGATCGTAGTAGGCCAACCGGATCCCGGCCGCCAACCCAGACATCCCCGCGCCAATGATGATTGTGTCGTACATGAAGAGTTGCGAGGCGCGAGTTGGAAGGAGGCGCGAGTTACGAGTTTCGAGGCGCGAGTTACTGTGCCCGCCTAGCCGGAGTGTACTACTAAACCTAAACCGCAACCCGCAACTCGCAACCCGCAACTCGCAACTCGCAACCCGCAACTCGCAACTC
>CAMYJY010000101.1 GCA_947258835.1 uncultured Pirellulales bacterium | reverse complement strand
CTCCTGGATTTCCGCCTGCGCGGGAATGACTGGTCCCCCAATACTGCCACTGAAATCGTTACCAGCGTTGCTTGCCACCAACCTTCCTGGCTTCGCGCGCAAGCTCCGCCAGCATCTCGGTCAGCTGCGTTTGGATCCCCTGCATCACCGGGTCGGTTGTCTGCTGGCGATCACGCCGGCTGCTGACTGGGATCGGCGTACCAACCTGGATCACCGCGTGAAACGGGCGGTGGACGGTGAGGTTGTCGGTAAAGTCCTCCTCAAAACGCTCGACCGTCTCCAAAATGTGCTCCACCAGGTTGGGCTCCGCAGTCCGCACGTACTTGCGGGGATAGTGAGACATCTGCTGCACGTAGTAGCAGGCGGCCAGCTGCTTCCAGCGGCGCTGCCGCTCCGCGGGAGTAATCTTGTGGTGCACCATGTCGGGCAAAATGGCCCCCCGCAAATTTTTGACGCGGGCCACCACCCCTTCCCCCGTGTCTTTCACGTCGTACTCCTGCTCCAATTTTTTCAATTCATCTTCAATGAGTCGATCCACCCGCTGGTAAAAATCCCCCGTCCGTGCCTGCCCAAAGTATTCGATTTCCTTCAGCGACAAGAGGGCCTGGGCAATCTGTTGCAGCCGCACAATCAACGTCCGATCCCGCTGCGGGTACCAGGAAAAATGGGATTCGATCTCCTCCAGCACGGGCAAAATACTTTGTTCCAGGTCGCCATCAAAGAAGTAGCGAATCGCCACGGGGTGCACGACCACGCCGCCGGGCTGCTTGTTTTTTTCGCGTCGTTTGGCGGCGGTGCGGGCAATGAAGGCCGTACCGTCCATCATCGGCATCAGCTGATCGTTATGGCGCGAGATGGCTCCCTCGGGGAAGAGGACTAGGGGACGCTTGCCAGCCACCAAGATCTCGACGGCCATCTGGATCGCCTGCCTGTCCACGCCCTCGCGATACACACTAAAAGCGCCGATGCTCCGCGTCACGAAGGTCGTGAGCCAGTCTTGCTTGAATAGATGCCAGGAAGCCATGGCGTGCATGTTGCGACCAATCGCGCGCGACAAAAATCCCAATACCAAGGGGTCGCACATCCGGCAGTGGTTCGGTGCCAACAACACGCCGTGACCGGCAGTCAGCGAGGCTTGCAGACGCTGCACCCCGCGGCATTCCACCGCCTGCACCCCGTACATGTGGCGGAGATAAGGTTTTAAGAAGAGTTGGATCAAGCGGGGCCACCACTCGGACCGACCCGGTGGTACAAACTTGTAAGGCTCTTCAATGATGATGTTTTGCATGATTGATGCGACCGGCAAGGTCGACCCAGGTCATTCGGTGCTCAGGTGCTTTCCAGAATAACTCAGTTTTAACTAGCTTGCCCAGGGCATAAGTTAACCACGGAGACACGAGGATACGAAGAAAGACAAGGAGTGACTTGGCAACCGTGGTTGGCGTACTGCAGGACAAAACTTTGAAAAAACTGGGCCAGCGCTTGAAACCGCGTCGTGAGACAAGCCAGCGGGAGGCCGCGCAGTGGCAGGAGGATTTTGCGGACTATCTGCGTAGCGAGTGCCATCTGGCAGCCAACACGGTAGCGGCCTATGCCCGGGATTTGGCCCGTTTTTTTCAGTGGCTGGACGGCCGGCGGTGGCAGCAGCTGTCGGTCAGCCATTTGTCGGCTTATCCGGCCTGGCTGACGGAGGAGTCGCTGGCCCCCAAGAGCGTGGCGCGGCATGTGGCATCGCTGAAGGTGTTTTTTAAGTTCCTCCAACTAGAAGGGGCCCTTACCGACAATCAGGCGGATTTGCTGGCCTCCCCCAAACTGTGGCAACGGGTACCCCAGGTGCTGTCGTACGCGGAGGTCACCCAGCTGTTGGCGGCACCCCAGCCGGCCGATCCGTTTCATTTGCGGGATCTGGCCATGTTGGAGTTATTGTATGCCACGGGTTGCCGCGTTTCGGAATTGGCCTCGCTACGCTTGCACGACCTGAACCTGCAGGAGGCCTATTGCAAGTGCCACGGCAAGGGCGACAAGCAGCGGCTGGTGCCCATCGGGTCGCGAGCCGTCCGCGCTGCCCAGCGCTATCTGGACCAACTGCGTCCCCGACTGGCCGCGCGGCGGACCCCTCGGAGTGATCGCGTCTTGCTCTCGCCGCGTGGCCAAGGCCTACGCCGCGAGAGGATCTGGGAACTGATCAAAAAATACGCCCTCCGCGCGGGCGTCTCCGCCGAGATCAGCCCCCATGCACTGCGTCACAGCTTTGCCACCCATTTGCTGGCGGGCGGCGCCGACCTGCGTCACGTGCAGGAACTGCTGGGACATGCCAGTATTGCAACCACCCAGCTCTACACGCACGTCGACCACACACGCCTCAAGCAAGTGCACGCCGCTTATCACCCGCGGGCCTGAAGAGAGCGTGCGCCTCAGGCTGGCATGGGGTAGCCCAGGTTGGCGCAGCCTACCTGGGCGGCGCAGCCGCCAGAGGTTGTCTAATGAATTCAAACGACTTTTGCTATCCATCCTGTCAGCCTAAGCCGGACGCTCTCTAAAGCGAGTCGGCTATTTTTCAATCAGCGGGGCGAAACGCACGCGTTCCACCAAGGAATGCTGCTTCCCATCGCTATCGACATAGCCCGAGATGGCCGTGATGGCCTGGATGGCATAGCGATAGCGCAAATTATAATCGGCTTCGATTTCGACCTCCTGATCCGTCGCGCCAGGGCCCCCCGCGTCATCGATCAGACCGCGAATTTGGGCTTGGAGTTGATAAAACGGCGCTGGGGGATCCAGCACGCTATCGTTCAGCCATACCCCAGCCAATTCGCCCCGGTCATCGGCTTGCAAACGCACCATCAACAGGGGATTTTCACTGGGTGGGCTGGCCTGACTGGCCGAGGCCGGCGGCATACGAATATCAAAATCACCTTCGGGTAGCACAATCTTGAAGGTGAAGACAAAGAAGACCAACAATTGAAACACGATGTCGATCATCGGTGTCATCTGCAGGACAATTGTTTCGCGATGTTCGGTGTTGCGGAATTTCATGGTATAGGAGATAGCGTGGGGACGTCACTTTGCTTGCCGCGGAGGGCGAATTTTTCGAATTCAAGGGCTTGGCAGATCTGGATAATTTCCTGCACCTGCCCGGTGGGGGCATTTTTGTCTCCTCGGATGATGATGGTCACATCGGCCAGTTGTTTGGACGTGTGGCGTTTGATAATTTGAGCCTCTCGCAGCAGGGCGGACCGGAGCTGGGCCAATTCGGTCAATTCACTCCCGGCAAAAATATAGTGCTCCGAGCGCGTGAGATGGATCGTGAAGGGCTGTTCATAAGGCGCGGCGGGCGGCTTGGCCAGCTCGCTGGCAGGCAGCTGCACCCGCTGATCTTGCTCCACCTCCGAAAAATTGATCACCAGCATGAAAAAGGCAATCAATTGGAAAGTCATATCGATCATGGGGGTGAGATCAGCTTCCACGCGCGGGGAACTACCTCGTGGACGGATACGCATGATAAGCTCGCAGCCTACTGAGGTTTGTTCTGGAAGCCGCTCATCAGATTTTCGCTGACGATGCCCACTTCGAGTACCAGACGCGAAACACGATTGCGGAGCAGGTTGTAGGCGGCGAGGGCCGGAATGGCCAGTACCAGTCCAATAAAAGTGGTAAACAGTGCCGTGGAGATGCCCTGGGCCAGGGCTTGTGGATCGGGGGCGCCGGTAGCCGTATTGGCGATCAGCTTAAAGGAACTGATCATGCCATCGACGGTTCCCAACAGGCCGATCATGGGACTCAACGTGCCGATGAGTGCCAAATAACTCAGCCGATGTTCCAACCGCATATTTTCCTCCTCACCCACCTCCTGCATGGCCTCGATGGCCTGATTGTAACCGGAGGAGATCTTGGCCAGTCCGGCCGCCAGCACATGGCCCAGGAACGATTCATCATTCCTGGCCAAGTCATAGGCCTGCTGCATCTGGTTGGCTTGCAAATGCTGCTGAAATTCAGCAATCAGGGTGCTGGGCACGACATTTTCTCGGCGGGCGGTAAGCAGGTTCATCACAAACAGCGCCACCAGCGTGAACGAGAGCCCGAGAAAAACGGCCCCATAAAACCACCCCAAGGACCTGGCCGCCCAAGAGAGATAGCTAATTTCGGAAACCACGGTTTCCGTGGCACCGGCTGGTGCCACGCCCCCGGCATCCTGGCCGTGGGCTGCGCCCGTCGCCAGCAAGACGGCCAGCAAAAGCACCGCCCCGCGCACCGCGGCTGGCCACTGGACCAGGCTGCTGATGGAGCCAGCGGGTACAACGCGGCAGCCAAACCTCAGCGATCGTGACGCAAAATCAAAACAAGCTGCCATAAGTACTCCCATCCTAAAAAATCCCGTTCCAGCCCACTGGCTGTTAATCTACCCTGTCACGTGTCGGAGGCCAACTGCCCGTATGGAGCACAGGAACCACAACGAAACAACGCGACGACGAACAGGGACTTATTTTTTCGTTTGTTAATTTGTGGTGGACGTTGTTTGCGTTGTTGCGTCGTGGTTCAAAATTCTCCGTTAGTAGTTAGTTAGTAGGCTGGGGCGAAGCCCCACCTTTTTCTATGTGTGATGTGTGATATTTGATGTGAGAGACAACCTCAGCTACAAGGTGGGGCTTCGCCCCAGCCTACAGCTACAGAAATCACACCCCACATCAAATATCTTACATCTTACATCTCACATCTCCCAGGCGGCCCATCGGCTCATTTTAGGGGCGGGCCCACTTACTTTCCGGATAATCTTTTTCCAAACGCTGCTGGGCCTCCGCGGCCCGACTGGCTTGCCCCAGGCGATTCCACAGCCGCGACAATTCGTACAGGGCCTTGGCATGGGCCGCCGGTTCACTCTGAAACAGCACATCCACGTGTAAAAAAGCGTCGCGGGCGGCCTGGGCCTGATCGCTTTGCAGGTAGCAGTCCCCCAGGGCGTTGTAAGCTCGTGCCAACAAACGGGTATCCTCGGCGGGGGTCTGGGCAATCAACGTTTTCACGACCTCCGTAGCCTCTGGCACGTGCCCCAGGGCAGAGCGGCTGATGGCCCTGTGGAGCGTGGCCTCCAACTGCTGCGGCTGGGCCAAGGCGTCTTGTTGGGCAGCGGCCAAGGCACGATCAAACTCCTGGATGGCAGATTCGTGTTCGTCTTCACGTTGCCAGGCCATACCGGTGAGGACGGCCGACCGGGCCACAAAGTAAGGTGCCTTGGCCCGGGCCAACTTCGCAAACTGCGCGCGGGCATCCTCGTACTGGCCACTGGCCAGCAGGGCTTCCCCGGCCAATTCAAGCGCGGCGGGCACATGAAAACTACCCCGATGCGTGCTCAGAAAACTGGTGGCGGCTTGGACCGCCTGTTCCAGTGGGCCTTGGCCAGCCACGGCCAACCGCACCTGACAGTACATCTGCCAATAGTCGAGATCCTGCCGGATCGCCTGTCGCTCCATGCTGCCTGGCGGAATTTTTGCCAACCGCTGCAGGGCGGCTTGATAACGCCCGGCGGTGGCGGCCAACCGCGCCGGACGGAGATCCTCGGGTTCGCCGGCAAAATCGATCATGCGAATATCCGCTACCGGAATCTTGCTTTCCACGCCGCCTTTCGAGAGCGTCACGGCCAGCGGTGAAATCTTGGTGATGGTGCCGCTATCGGTTCCCCGCGTCCGTCGAACCCGATCAATGCCCTGGGCATCGGCCGAGGCTGGCAGCCACAGGGCCCAACATGGCAATACCAGGCAGAGCCAGACAACTGGGCGACTTCGGGGAGCGGCACCAGGACCCCTGCCGTAAGAACCGTGGGCTAGCGCCCAGCGGCTCATGGTGGTCAGCTGGTTTGTGACAGGTAAATTCATATCGATCGCTCCGCTCAGGGAAAACGAGGCCCGGGCCTCGAACCAATGCGAGCTACCGCTCGGAAGACGTTGGCCCGCTCCCGTTGGTCGCTCCAATAATTTGACTCAAATACAACAAATTTGGCAGCAGACTAAGGCTCTGCTACTTTTTCGATTAACTCGAGATACTTATCCTGCCACCGCGGACCGCCGAGGTCGGGATACAGTCTGTGCATGATATTTAGTTGTTGCCGCGCCTGGCGCAGCTGCTGCGCGCGCTGCGGAACGGACACAAACTGAGCGGCAGCAACCCGCGCTGCCGCGATTTGCAGCCGCGCCGCAAAAAAGATATCGTGATATTTTTCCGCCTGCGGGCTGCCTTGACCAAATTTTCGGACCTCGCGCCGTTTGGCATTGTCGGCCAGTTTGGCGATCCGCAGCCAACCCCAAACAGGATGCTTCGGGTCGTGCGGGCGACCGTGAATCGCCTCGTCTATTTTATCGAGTCGCCGTTCGCTCAGCCCCCAAGCCTGGAGGGCTTGGGCGGCTGCCTGCTGCAGTTCGAGCAATTGAGGCTTATTCCGCAAAATCTCGACGTATTGCTCCACAGCCTGCTGAAAATTTTCTGTCGCCAACAGGCAATCCCCCCAGCGTTTTTTGACGGCCAAAACGGCGGTGGGGCTGGGGGCAAAACCGGGCTGTTGGGCCTGATCCAACAAGGCACGATAAGACTGGGCCGCTTGCCGGTAGTGTTCTTGAGCGGCTGGGCCGCTGAGCCCGTGGGCTAGCTGCAGATGCGTGTGGGCAATCCAATGTTGGCTCTGCCAACTTGTATCGCCTCCCGCCTGCGCACGAACACGTTGCAGCAAATCTTCCAACACAGCGGCCACTTGATCCGCTCGGTCGGCTGGACCGGCCGCGGCCAGCTGTTGGCGTTGCAGACCGACGCCCAAACTGAAGTAGATGGCGAATAGCTTGTCACGTCCCGGCTTGCCCTGGCCGCACTGATCCTCCAGGGCTTGTAGCAGTTGCTGGGCCTTTTTTTGCTGAGGGGGATCGACCGCCACCAGGGCGCGAAAGGCGGTCTTCAAGATTTCCAAAACCAGCCCGTCTTGTTGCGTAAGAGCAGATTTTTTTTGCCACAACGTCAGGGGCCCCAGACGGGGATCCTCGAGCACGGCCAGCGCTTCCGCGGCCCGATCCTCAGCCAGCCAGGCCTGAGCGAGCGAGAGCGCACCAACAACCGCAGCGGTCGAGGGTTTTTCCTGGCCGCGCGTTGCCTGAAACCCCTC
>CAMYJY010000100.1 GCA_947258835.1 uncultured Pirellulales bacterium | reverse complement strand
GCTAGGGATTAGGGATTAGGGATTAGGGATTAGGGATTAGGGATTAGGGATTAGGGGGGGGGGGGATGTGCGCGGTGAGATGGATGATGTGATTGTGTTGCGGCTGAGGTTGGTGAGGGGCAGAATCTAGGGTGTGAAATCCTCGCTTGCTGACGGGACCCCTGCGGCAGACGGAAGCCACGTCTAATATCACACATCGCGATCACATAATCGCGCAGCGTACATTCGCGTTTTATTTTCCAGATTGCGAGCCCTCTCGCAAGGGCCACAGGGCGGCAGGGCCTGCCCCCACCCCCCTAGCCCCTAGCCTCTAGCCTCTAGCCTCTAGTCCCTAGTCCCTAAAAAATTCTTGTCTAACAAAATTGACGCAGGGGCGGTAGAATCGTGGCTCGAATGTGTCCCGCGGTTTTCTTGTTTGGAGCCTTTTGCAGCAATGTCCACAGCGCCGATAACCTACGACCCAATCGGAGTCTTTTTGCCTCAGCACGGCCTGCAGCCGGACGATCTCCCCCAGGTCACTCCGCGGTTGGAGGCAGCCCGTGACGAAGTACTGGCCGATGACGTGCTGTGGTCGGCAGGAGGTAGCGTGCCTGCCGCGAAGCAGCCGCTGGATGCCGGCTTTCACCGTTTGCCGGAGCGGCTCCTCCAGGAATACGATGAGCGGGGGGCCGATAGCGAATTGGCTCGGCTGCAGGCCACGGCCGATCGTTTGGCCGCTGAAGTCGATCGCGTGTTGGTTTTGGGTATTGGCGGTTCTTACATGGGTGCCCGAGCTTTGATGGAGGCTTGTTGCCATCCCTACCACAACGAGTTGTCCCGAGCGGCCCGCGGGAATCGCCCCCGCATCACGTACGAGGGCAACAACCTGGATAACGACGCGCTGCAAGGGTTGTTTGACTTGCTAGGCCGCAACGCACCCGCTCAGGAGATTACCGACCGGTGGGCCGTGACGGTGATTAGTAAAAGCGGGGGCACCCTGGAGACGGCCGTCGCCTTCCGCATGTTGCTGGAGCAACTTCGCATCTCCTGCGGTGGCGATGCCGCGCGGTTGGCTGAACTGGTGGTGCCGGTAACCGGTGCCAGTGGCAAGTTGTTCGATTTGGCGCAGGCTTTGGGCTGCGAGGAAATTTATCACGTGCCCGACGGTGTGGGGGGGCGGTTCTCAATTTTTTCGGCGGTGGGCCTGTTGCCGGCGGCCGTGCTGGGGCTCGACATTGTCCAGTTACTGGCAGGCGCGGCGGCTATGAACGAGCATTTTCGCACGGCGGCCGTCGGTGAGAATGTTGTGCTGGACTACACGGGTATCTGCCACCTGATGGAGGAGCGTCGTGGTTGCGACATTCGTGTCCTCTCTACGTGGGGCAAACGCCTGGAAGCGGTGGGCCTGTGGTACGACCAGCTCCTCTCGGAGAGTTTAGGCAAGCAAGAGCGCGGCGCTACGCCGTTGACTGTGGTCAACACCCGGGACTTGCATTCTCGCGGTCAGCAGCACCAGGAGGGCGTGCGGGACAAGCTTATCACCAACATCACTGTCGGTCAGGGCAGGCGTGAGCCACTGGCCATCGGCCAGTCCGCACTCAATCAAGATGGCCTCAACGAGCTGGCCCAAAAGACGGTGCCCGATGCCTTGCAGGCCGCCCACCGCGGTACCAATCAGGCCTACCGCGAGGAAAATCGTCCCACGGCCGACCTGCACCTGGAGCAGTTGAATGAATTCCAATTGGGCCAACTCTTGCAGATGCTGATGCTAGCCACCGTCGTCGAGGGCCGCCTGCTGGGCATCAACCCCTATGGTCAACCCGGCGTCGAGGCCTACAAGAAGAACATGAACGCAATTTTACGCACCTAGCCCCTGTATCCAGCGACGTTTTTTGATTTTTTGTATACTTCAGCCATCGGCAGTAGGCAGGTCGTAAGAGCAACTGCCATCCTACGTTACGTCCTTTGCCAGCTAGCCATTCGAAGTTACTCTAAGGATTAAACATATCCTCAAGGGGCAGTTGCACTTACGACCGATCTTTCGAGCAGGCTGCATCATTTGGCTGAATAGTAACGATTTTTTTATCCCCATTCCCCATTCCCTGATCAGGCTTCGCTTGATCAGGGAATAGTTGAGGAAAATATGTCTACAAAAATTACTTGGCTCGGCCACTCTGCCTTTGCGATGCAAACGGGCAAGCACCATCTGGTGATCGATCCGTTTGTGGATGATTCGCCCTCCGCTCCACTCTCGGCCGCTGACCTGAAGTGCGATTTTTTATTGCTTACGCATGGGCACTTTGATCATGTGGCTGACGCGGTGGCCCTGGCCCAGCGTACGGGGGCCGTGGTGGTGGCCAACTATGAGATTGGCGAGTGGCTCAAATCGCAGGGCGTCGACGCAGAAAAAGTCGTGGCGATGAACACGGGCGGGGCCTGCCAGCTGCCCTGCGGCCGGGTGAAAATGACGCCCGCCCTGCATAGCTCCAGTTTGCCTGACGGGTCGTACGGCGGCGTGGCTGGCGGTTTTATATTGGACCTCCCTGAGGGCGGTGTCTATTTTGCTGGGGATACCGCACTCAGCCTGGAAATGAAATTGATTGGACTCCATCAGCTCCGACTGGCCGTCCTGCCCATTGGCGATTTGTTTACGATGGGGCCCGCAGAGAGCGTGGAGGCTATCAAGTTTCTCAATCCGCAGCAGGTGCTGCCCTGCCACTACAATACCTGGCCCCCCATCGTCCAAGACGCCGGGGCCTGGGCCGAGCAGGTGCGTCTGCATACGGCCGCCGAACCGGTTGTGCTCGCGCCGGGTGCGTCCCATACCTTGTAACCTGCAGTTTCTGAAAGAACGGCCGGAGGCCGTTCTTTCAGAAGTCAATTGATGCGAACCAAAGTCGATCGTGGCGACTCACCCTGGAATGATCCCCACAGGCCCCCCCCACGATGGTGCTTGGCGGAGAATATTTGATGACCAAGCAGTTTCCGATTGTCTTGCCCTGGGCCATGTTATTGATGTTCGCGCGGCCCAGGAACCCACGGCCAGCATGTTGCTCGCGAAATACCGAGCTTCCGTTGGGCGCCCGAGGCTCATTGGCAGCGCAGCTGGCACTGGGCCTTGTTTTTCTGGCGTCATGCGTCGCCGGTCACGCGCTGCAGGCCGAAGAAGCGGCTTTGCAGTGGAAATTTACGGTCGGAGACCAGCACCACTTCCGAGTAAACCAATCGATGACCGTCCAGATGGACTTGGGGGCGGCCGGCGCGGTCGAGACTGGCGTTACGCAGAAGTTGGATTTGGTTTGGGAAGTGGAGGCGGTTGCACCGCAGGGCCTGGCTACCATCAGACAAAAAGTGCACCGCGTGCGGATGGAGCTGCAGGCCCCCGGACAGGTTGCCGTGAGTTATGACACGGACTCTGCGGAAGCCCCCACGGGGTACGCGGCGATGCTCGCACCGACCCTGCAGGCTTTCATGGAATTGCCCCTCAGCATCACTTTGACTCCGCGCGGCAAAATCCAAGCCGTGGAAATTCCGGAGAAACTCACCACGACCTTAAGCACGGCCCCCGGCGCGGAAATGATGGGTGCAATGCTGACGGAGGCGGGTATGAAAAAAATGCTGCAAGGGATGACTTTGGAATTGCCGTTGGCTGCCGATTTAGTGAGCGGACACCAATGGACCGTGGCCACGGAAATGCCCAACCCCCAGTTGGGGGCTATCACCACCAGGATGACCTACACCTATCAAGGCCCCCGCACTGTGGATGGTGAGCAATGGGAAGTCTTCCAGCCGCGACTAGAAATGCAATTCGGTAGTGAGCAGGTGCAGGTCGAAAGCCAACAAACACGCGGGGAGATGTTGTTTAACCGTACCCACGGCCATCTAGAATCCTCCACGTGGGAGCGGCAGGCGAGCTTGCGCATCGATGTTGCTGGTCAGCAGATCCAGCAGGAGATAGATCAGCAGGTAGAATTTCAGCGGGTGGCAGGGTCCGACCCCGGCTGGAATGGGGAACCGCCGGCTGACGCCAGCTCTGGTGCGGAAGAATAAAAATCCTACCGGCGGAAGCCGGTAGGATTGGATTTTCGTGAGCCCTGGACTGAAGCCTCTCGTACACTCGGGTGGCACCCAACGCTGGTAACGAGTTCAGTGGCAGTATGGGGGGTTCCAGTCATTCCCGCGCAGGCGGGAATCCAGGAGCAGTGTAATTGGTCTAGATTCCCGCCTGCGCGGGAATGACGCAGGAGAGCGGTGGGAATCCAAGCGGCAGGTAAGTTTTTACCTGCCGCGTGATCGAAAATCCCAGCGAAGCCAATCCATTGGGCTGTCGATGGGTAAGTTCTCATCTGCCCAACGCCTTACCAGCGTTGGGTACCACCCGGGAAAGAAAAAATGGCCTGCTCTCGTTGGTTGCTCGGGGACGAGATGCCTCATCGGAACAAGCCTCATTCAGCTTTGCTGGATGAGGCTTGATCTTCCTCGTGTGCTGTTCCATCTACCTGAATCTCATCGCCCACCACCCGCACCTGAAAGGCGTCGATTTTGAGTGTGGGATTATCGCACCAAGTGCCCTCGCGCACGCAAAAACGCCAGCCGTGCCAAGGACAAGCGACCTTTCCGTCTGCATCCACCTGCCCTGCCCCCAGCGAAGCGCCCATATGAGGGCAGATGTCGTCAATCGCCGTGTACGTCCCACCCTGATTGAACACGGCCACCAGCCGCTCGCCCACCGGAAAAGTGGCACCTTGGCCTTCGGGAATCGAACCCACCTTGGCGACGGTAACGAAGTTGGACATGGCGATCTGCAGCGCGGGGGTGAGGTGACAGGAAGGTTGTATCCTAAGCATTCCGGGAGCAAGATCCTAGGATGTGTGATGTGAGATGTGAGATATTTGATGTAGGGTGTGGTTTCTGCATGCTGCGCCCCGGCTTACTGAGGTCGTACCACACATCAAATATCTCACATCTCACATCTCACATCACACATAAAAAGGTGGGGCTTCGCCCCAGCCTACGGTGCACTACCACACCTCCAGCTGCGCTCCGCAGCGCCCTCACATAGAACTCCAGCGACCAACGGGAGCGGGCCATTGTCTTCCGAGCGGTAGCTCGCATTGGTTGGCGGCCCCCCGTTCAAGCCGGGGGCAGGCTATGCCGCCCTCGCATTGGTTGGCGGCCCCCCGTTCAAGCCGGGGGCAGGCTATGCCGCCCTCGCATTGGTTGGCGGCTACGCCGCCCCGCCCCCCCCTGGCTCGGTTTGGTGAATGGGATTATCCTGGATCTGGTGGCTGGGCGGGCCGTGATTGTCGACTCAGGGGTGGAGAGAGAAACCAAAACGTGACGGACGCGAAATTTGAGATCAGCTTGCGTGAATTTCAGCTGTTGATCCGGCGGATGTACCATGACAAGGACGCTGCCAGGGGAGTTGACGGCACGTTTATGTGGTTGATGGAAGAGGTGGGAGAATTGGCCGCCGCTCTCCGTGAGGGCAGCCCGGCTGAGCAGGGGGCGGAATTTGCCGATGTCTTGGCCTGGTTGGTGACGATCGCGAACTTGGCGGAAATCGATCTGACCGAGGCGGTGCGAGAAAAATACGGTGCGGGGTGTCCCGGCTGCGACAAACTCATCTGCAGTTGCGCCGATGAGGAAAAGCCGTGAGAGTGATGCATCTGCGGCTGATTCTGGCAGTTCTCACCGTTTGGCCCCTGCTACCCGCAGTCGCCCTGGCCCAACCGGCGACTGCGCCGACGATACTTGCCGCTGAACTTGGTTTTGACGGCGTTTATAAGCTTGGCTGCTGGACGCCGCTGGTTGTGAAACTCCAGGGTGGAACGCGGGCGGTGACAGGTCAGCTGACTGTTACGGCGCCGGACAGTGACGGGGTGCCCACCACAGTGGTGGCACCGCGGCCAGTGGAGATCGAACCGGGGCAGGTGAGCACGGTGCGGTTGCGGGTGCGGGTTGGCCAAGTCCAAAGTTCCCTCGCAGTGCGGTTTCAGGCCCGGGGCGAAATTCTCAGTGAGCGAGTTTTTTACGTGGGCCGGACCGCTGGTGACGGGATGATTCCGGGGGGACTGCCGGCCACCGAGCGGATTCTGCTGCAATTGGGACCGTCGCTCGGCGCCGCGGATCTGTTGCCCAGCCAAGCAGGCCAGCAACCGCGGACCCGCATTGTGCAACTGGCAGACGCGTCTCAATTACCCACCCATTGGATTGGCTACGAGGGGGTTGAGACGCTGCTACTCACCACCAGCGATCCTCGGCAGTATCGCACCCTGCAGCAAAATAACCGAGCGGCTGCCCTGCGGGCGTGGATTGAGCGAGGGGGGCGGGTGGCCGTATTTTGCGGTGCGCATGGGGAGGAGTTGCTCACTGCGGGTGGTCCGTTGGCGGGATTGGTTCCCGGGAGCTACGACGAAACGGTCATGCTCCGCCAATCCGATGCCCTGGAAAACTATTGCGAGGTGGATGAGCCGGTTACGCGGAATCGCCGGCTCGGTGTCCCGGCAACACGACTGGCTGGCGTCCGCGGTCAGATCCTGCTGGCAGCCGGCCAGGGAGACGCCCGCCTGCCGTTGGTGGTGCGGGCTCGGATGGGTCTCGGCCAAACGCTATTTGTGGGACTTGATTTCGATGTGGCGCCGCTATGTGATTGGTCCGCTCGTCCCACGTTTTTGCGCAGGGCTTTGGGCTGGCCCAGTCCCGCGATTCCCGCGGAAGACAACGCCCACTTTGGCCGGCAGCTGCAAACCGATCTTTCGGCGCAACTTCGTGAAGCACTCGATGAAAAATTCGCGGGCGTGGGGGTGATTTCTTTTGGTGTTGTTAGTTTCTTGGTGTTGGTCTACATCTTCCTGATTGGGCCGGGGGACTATTTTTTAGTGACCAAGGTATTGGGGCGTGCGGAGCTGACTTGGATTACCTTTCCGCTCATCGTTTGCGGAGTTTCCGCCGCCGCCTACTGGTATGCCCATTGGATGAAGGGGGATCAGCTCCGCGTCAATCAGGTGGAGATCATCGATGTGGACACCCGCAGCGGCATGGTCCGCGGTACGGCCTGGACACACGTTTTTGCGCCGCGGGTCAGTCAATGGAATCTCTCCTTCCAGCCGCACTATGCTGGCGGTCCCATTGCTTCCCAGCAGTGGATTTCCTGGCTAGGCAAACCGGGTACCGCCCTGGGGGGAATGCAAACGGCCGCGGCCCAGACCCAGGTGTGGAACGCAGGTTATTCCTCTGCCGCGGAGCTCGATGCACTGTACCAGGTACCGGTACCGATGTGGTCCACCAAAACCCTGACCGCGCGCTGGACGGCCACCAGCACCGCCACCATTGATGCGCGGTTGGAGCGGCGGGAGGAGCAGCTGCTGGGCCAGCTCACGAATCGGACGGGCCGCGAATTGGAGGATTGCCATCTGCTCTTTGGCGAGCAATCCTACTACCTGGGTCGCCTGGTGCCGGAAAAAACCGTCCGCCTGGACGGCAGCCAGCAGCCTCGCCGCGCTAAGCTGCGGCTGACCAGCGCCACTGCGGGCGACATCTCCACCCAGTACACGGCGGACGACGGTACGGTACCTTTTACACGCACCAGCCAGCAAGATGTGGCCAGGCTGCTAAAAGTAATGATGTTTTATGAGGCCCTCGATGGTTTACGCTACACCAAAATGTTCCATCGCTATCAGGCCTTCATCGACCTCAGTTACTTGCTCCAGCAGCCTCAGTTAGCCATTCTGCTGTGCCGCGTCCCGGGGCCGGGAAGTCACTGGCAGGAGCAGGAAAAACGGCTGGCCAGCGATCAAGATCGCAGCTGGATCTATTATCGATTTTTGTTGGAGGTCGGCGGCTCCGCCGCCGACCTCTAGCTCAGGAAGTGCAAATCATGACCATGATTGAAATCCGCGACTTGACGAAAAAATACGGAGAATTGCAGGCGATTCATAAGATCGATCTGCAGTTGGAACGCGGCGATGTATTCGGCTTTATTGGCCCCAACGGTGCGGGCAAGACGACCACCATGCGGATCCTGGCCACCCTGCTCAACCCAACCTGGGGTGAGGCTTATGTGGGAGGGTACTCGATCTACACCAAGCCCAAGGAAATTCGGCGGATCATCGGTTACATGCCCGACTTCTTCGGCGTGTATGACAATATGCAGGTGATCGAGTACTTGGAGTTTTTTGCCGCCGCCTATCGGATCCAAAATCCCCAACGTCGTAAGACTTGTGAGGAGGTCTTGGAATTGGTCGATTTGGGTTACAAACGCAATGAGCTTGTGACCAGCTTGTCACGCGGCATGACCCAGCGGCTGGGGCTAGCACGGGTCCTGCTGCACGACCCGCAGGTGTTGCTACTGGACGAACCAGCCAGCGGTTTGGACCCGCGGGCTCGCATTGAAATCCGCAGCCTGCTGAAAGAACTGCGAAACATGGGCAAGACCATCATGGTCTCCAGCCACATCCTGCCGGAGCTGGCTGACATTTGCAACAAGATTGGCATCATCGAGCGCGGCGAGCTGATTGTGAACGCCGCTGTGGATGATGTGATGCGCCAAGTCCGTCAACAGACGGTCCTCAGGATCGATGTCACGGGTGATCGTGCTGTCGCCAGTCAGGATCTATTATCTCACGAGTTGGTGGAAACTAGCGAAATTGACGACCAAGGCCTGCGGGTGACGCTTGTTCCCGGCGACCATGACGTGAGCTGCCTGGCCCGCTTCCTACTTGACAGAGGCCACGCCCTCCGGCGGTTGGGAGAAGAGGAGATCAACCTGGAGACCGCCTTCATGACGCTCACCAAAGGAATCACGTCGTGATGTGAGACATGTTTCATGTGAGATGTGAGATATTTGATGTGAGCTGCCGTGGTGGAGAGGATACGGCTACGGATCAGAACGATCGTGTGAGGCTCTCTTTTCTCGCCCCCGGTTGACAAAGGCGTTTCAAGCCTGAAAATGGGTTTCTTCACCGCCACATCAAATATCTCACATCTGACATCTCACATATCTGACATCTCACATGCCGCATGCCGCAGGCCCCGTTCGTCTAGTGGCCCAGGACACCGCCCTCTCACGGCGGAGACAGGGGTTCGACTCCCCTACGGGGTATTTTCGAGCACAGGCCACTTAAGGTGGCCTGAGCGCAGAAAATATCTTCCGAGCATGTGAGGCCGTAGGCCTCGCACGCGCAGGCGTTCTGCAATGCCGTTGGATGCAGCCCTTATTTCCAGTGTTGCTTTGAGTTTTCGAGCACAGGCCACTCAACGTGGCCTGAGCGCAGAAAATATCTTCCGAGCATGTGAGGCCGCAATGGCAAGCAGTGTCTCTCCAATGGATTCGTGAACGACCTCATCGGCCAACCCGTCCAAGGGAGTCGGGTCGCGGTTGATAATCACCAGCCGTCCGCCCTGCTGCTTGGTCAGGGCCGGCAAATCGGCTGCCGGCGAAACCACCAGTGACGAGCCAATCGCCAATAGCAAATCGGCCTCTTGGCACCAGGAGACGGCCCGTTCCAAGACATCGCCAGCCAGCGACTGACCAAAAGAAATCGTGGCGTGTTTGAGCCGCCCGTCGGTGCATGCGGCGCATGAGGGCACCACGTCGGTGCGCAGAAACTCGGCCACCAGCGGCTCCGCCGCATACCGCGCCCCGCAGTCCTGGCAGAGAATCTGCCGGGCGGTGCCGTGCAGTTCGAGCGGGTCCTGATTTCCAGCGAGCTGATGCAGACCATCAATATTTTGGGTAATTACTGCCCGAATGGTCTGCTCGTGCTGCCACCGGGCAATGACCTGATGCCCCGCGTTGGGTACCGCCTGGGCAAATTCGCTATGTGAGATCGATTTCTGTCGCCAATACTCCTGCCGGGCGTCGGCGTTTGCCATGAACTCGTCGTAGTACACGGTGCGAAATTTTGACCAAATGCCGTCGGGAGAGCGAAAATCTGGAATGCCACTCTCGGTGCTCATTCCAGCTCCGGTGAAGATGATGGCCTGCGTGGCCTCTTGCAGCCACGTGGCGATACGGGTGGCACTGGCGGTACTAATCATGGTCTAGCTCGTAGGCTGGGGCGAAGCCCCACCTTGCAGCGGAGAAGGCATGTTTCCAGGGGGAGTTTTTAGTAGAATAGCGTTGTTGGCCCCTTGAGACAATTCACCACCCCTAGTTGGACACCGTAGCAGGCCCATGCGCATCCAGTGCACCACTTGTCAGGCAACCTTGGAAGTTCCCGAGAAGCTGTCCGGTCAGCAGGGGGCCTGCCCCCAATGTGGTGCCGTGGTGTCGATTCCGGCGGCCAGTCGCTCGGCGTCCCGGCTTCTGGTCGACGCCAGCGAACAGGAGATGATTGCCGAACTGCATCGCCGGCGGCAGAGCGCGGTACTCATTGAGTTCCCTACCCCGGAGTCGGGATCTTACGAAATTAGTCGGACCCCGAGTGCCAACGTGCGCTGCTACCGTACGGCCGACATGGACGAAACCCAGTTACGGCAAGTGCTGACGGAACTGGGGCGGATGACCCAGGGCCAGCACGTCAACTCGCAACCGCTGGTCGCAGACGCTGAGGATGCTGCCCAACCGTTTGAACTCAAGGGGGATCGGCTGGGGCTTACTTTGGATGCGTTCAAGACCAAGTACGCCCGCAACTTGGGAGGGGGAATGTCGGCGCCATTTTGCTCTGACAACTTTCCGGGGCAGAACTTGGATGCCTTGCACACGCAGGCTTGGCATGCGGCAGCGGGGATTGTCCATGCTCGGATTGATTTACCGTCGGAAGCCAATTCGCCCACCGTCGCAGGGGTGGCCACCGAGGTGTTGCTGTATCAGTTTGTTGACCAACAGCTCTTCCGCATCACGGCTCTGTTCGCCACCGAAAGTTTTCATGTCATGCGGGAGGCGCTGTGCGAAAAATATGGACAGCCGACATCGACCCGGGAGAATCCCGTCGCCTACGTGTGGCAGAACGATGTTTCTCAGATTGAGCTGCTCCGCGGCACGATTCGCCCCCAACGCCCATCCATGTTGCACCTGGTGCATAAAACCCTGCAGCAACTCTTTCAAAGCCGAGCCCCCTCACGCTCGCAAGACCTGTAGGTGCCGCCTACAGCAGCTTACCACGTGGTTGTGATTCAGCTGAAAACCAAGGGGAGCCACGCGGTGCGCTGGCAGCACAACACATTTTCGAAGTTTGCTATGGACTTGTTGTCACTCTGAGTGAAGTCCTGGCCTTACAGGGTGGCAAACAGGGATAAAATTTGATCGGCGCGGATTTGTTGCGAGAGGGCGATGGTGCTGATGGAGGCCTCGGTGAGGATGCCTCCCGTGACCAGGTTGGAACTCTCCTGGACGTAGTCGGCGTCGGCCAGCGAACTGAGTGCGGACGCGGTGGCCACGGCCTGGGCCTCGGCCAGCTGCCGATCGACATCCAGAGTGTATTTTTGATAGGCCCCGGCCGCCGCGCTGGCCATGTTGATGGAGGAGAGTTGGGCTTCGAT
>CAMYJY010000099.1 GCA_947258835.1 uncultured Pirellulales bacterium | reverse complement strand
ATGCGGGAATGACGCTGAAGAGCGGCGAGAATCCAGCGGAGAGCCTGGTGCAAACGTGCTCCTTTTCTGCTGGGATCAAATCGTTACCAGCGGTGAGTGCCACCCGCGGCTGCGCCAACCTGGGCTACCCCATGCCAGCCTCAGCCGAACGCTCTCATCAGCCCGCGGGGCTACCGCCTTGAGCGTCGTCCAGCAGCTGTTGCAGTTGCAGGCGTTGTTCCTCCAGCAGAGTCAGCTGGTCGGACAGGCTCTTGATGATGTCCGCCTGTTGCGGAAAGCCCGTGTGGCCTGGAGTTTGCGCGGGCCGGGCAGAGCTGGTGTCCTGTTCCAAAGCCGCATCCACCAGCTCGGCAGGCAAATCACGCTGTGGGTGATGAACGGACCAAAACTTCTTTTCCGCCGCATTGCTGCTGGGGGAAGATCGCCACGGTTGCGGCTCGCTGATTTCTTCACGCATCTTTAGTCTCCTTATGGGGCAAAATTCGTCGTATTTGAGTCAAGTAGTGCTTTACGTTCCGACCGTTGGTTCGAATTCGGCCTGGGCTTCCTCTTTATCAGCCATCAAGTAGGCCTTAATCCTTTGGTGAATTAAGCGTGCATGCTCGGTCATATCAGCCCGCCGTCTTCTCCGCGGCCGTTTGGGGAGAATCTTGAGATTGATTCGAGTGCGGACATACTCTCCCGTGGAGATGCCAGCCTTATTGATTCCTTCCATCCGAATTTCCGAAAACTGTAAGGTGACACGGAACAGCATATGGCGGTCGGATTGGCGACGATGGTTATTCAAGGTTGCGTTGGACACCTCCATCTCGAGTTTGTTATCGCTGATGGAGACAATTTTGACGTCATGCTCGGAAACGAAGCCGCGGAGCTTCTCGATCGCCACATCGATCGGCACCGGGCTGGTGAGTGTGGATTCAACAGCGTGCGGGGAGCGTTTGCGGCGGCGCCACTGCCACCATTTCCGCGGAGGTTGCCCTTTTTCCACGCCCAGGCCGAATTGCGTCACTTGGTCCCGCCCATTTTCCTTGGACAGGAGCAAGGCCTGATCCGATCGCCGCAGGAAGCTTTCCGGAGTGTCGCCGGCCTCCAGTTCCGTCACCCCAAAGCTGGCGGTAATGCACTTATTCGCTAGATAAGCATGGGGCATTCCGGCGAGTTTTTCGCGAATTTGCTCTGCGCGCTGGGCACTGTCGGCATTGCCGCAATCCGCGCACAGGACGGCAAACTCTTCACCTCCGTAGCGGGCCACCAGATCACCTGGCCGGCACATCGAAGTCAGTAATTTGGCCAAGGTAATGATGGCCTTATCCCCCGCCTGATGTCCGTAGTTGTCATTGATCCGCTTGAAATGATCGATGTCGACCATGATCAAACTCAAAGGCTGCGCTGCTTGCTGGTGTGCTTCCACGTACAGTGCCAACATGCGGTCAAATTCCGCCCGATTGGCTACCTTGGTCATGGGGTCTTTGGTGACTTCGGCGTGCAGCGCGGCACATTTTTCCTCGAGGGAGGCTTCTTCCTGGGCGTCGTGCAGCAAGATCGTGGCTCCCAACACCGTGCCCTGCTGGGTCTGTACGGGGATGATGTGCAGATCGACCGCAGCGTGCTCCCCATGACTGCCGATGATTTGCCGCCGCTGTTGCAACTGCGTGTTGTTGCCCAGCGACTCGGCTACCGGACAATCCTCGTCCGTGACTGGCTGGTTCGTGCAATCCAACATCTGCAAGAGACTGGGGGTGAAGCACTGTCCGATGGCTTGGCTGCCGCGGATACCGGTCAGACGTTCGGCCCCTTTACTCCAGAAAGTTATCTGGGCGTGGCCATCCACAAATACGACGCCATCTTGCATGGCAGCGATCAGTTTCTGCTCAAAGAGCGAAGCGACGTTCCCCGCAAAAGAGCCTCCGGGGTTTGCGGCCAGTTCCCCCGGATTGGCCCAGGGCAGTCCTGCCCCGCGTGAAGTCAGATCCCCCAGCCAGCGGGATCGAATTTCTGCCGTGAGCGTGTCTTGCTGCTCGGAGAGGGTGTTGGCGAATTGCTGGACCAGCTGGGGATCAAACTGCGTGCCGGCAAATTCGAATAATTCGCCCAGCGCCTGTTCTCGCGATCGGGCAGGGCGATACACATGGTCGGTCGTCATGGCATCGAAGGCATCCACAATCGCAATCATCCGTGCTTCGAGCGGTAGATGTTTCCCGGTCAGCTGGCTGTCCTGATCGTTGAAGTGGGTGCCGGCGTAGCGGACCGCATTGAGCACCCGCTCCGATCCACAGCAACTTTTCAGGATGTCGACGGCGTGTTGGCGATGCCGGTCCATAATTTGCTTTTCTGCTGTCGTCAGTCGGCCAGTTTTTTCCAGGATGCGATCAGGAACACCGATCTTGCCGATGTCATGCATCAATGCTGCCAGCTCCACGGTATTGCGTGTCTCTTCATCGATTTCCGCCAAGGCGGCCCAGCAACTACATCCCAAGGCGACGGAGAGACTGTGTGTGGCCGTGGGACCGTGTTTGTGTCGCAGCGCGGTTAGCAAACTGCTGGCCATCAAAAGCCGCGCCTCCAGCATGCGCGATTCATTTTGAATCGCTGCCAGCGCCCGCGCATTGGGAATGGACACGCCGCTTTCCGTGGCAGCCTCATCCAAAGCACTGAGCAAATTGCTAATTTCGGCAACCCGGTTTTGCGTTTCCTGCTGGCGCGAGACGGGCACGGGGTTTGCCCCGCCACTGGGAATCAGTGAGGGTGAGGCTGGGTATTGTGCGTTGTTCTCGAAGGAGTCAGCCATGGAAATGTTTTTTGGGAGAACCAGATAGCCAATGGATAGGGAATTACATCAGAAACCTAGGTCACCCAGCATCCCCTGGCAAAGCAAGAATGGTATTCCCCTCCGACTCGCTGGGGCGCGGTGCTGTAATCGCTATCATCGTTCCCACCGGACCTCGCTGGCAGGAAAAAATACCCCACGGGGCTTCCCGACCGATTTTCTGATTTCGTGCGATGAAAATGCCGAATCGGATTAGGCGGGCCAGAACGCGCCCGCGGTGCAGGCAACTTCATGGTGAGCGTAGGTAAAACATGGGACAACATGCAGGCCGAGAAGGACGTCGGCGACGTGTCTTGAAGGAAGAGCTGTTAACCGCTGGTGCCACATCCCGGCACACCGCGGCGGAGAGTCAAACGCTAGAGCCCGGCGATACGCCCCGCTATGGAGCCGGGGCGAACATCGAAAACCATCCCCAAGTCACGGACTTCGTGCCCCGCCGGTACCGCGTCCTCGGCAGCTTGCTGCTGTTGGGAATCGCCGCGGGTGGCTTGGCCGAACTCGCGGCGCACTACGCCCAGCCGCTCAGCCAGATCCTGCCGCAGATCTCCGCAGAGGAAATAACCCGTATTTTTTGCCATCGGCTCCAGGCCTGGACCTCAGCGCTGGTCCTGCTAGCAACAGCCACCTACGCCTGTTTGATTTACTCCTTGCGCCGTCATCGCATCGAGGACACACGAGGCGGATATCGCGTCTGGCGTCTGGCGGCCTGGATCGCAGGGGTCATGAGTCTGAATGCCGTGGTCGGCTGGCACGAGCCGGTGGCGCGCCTGTTGGGCTCCATGATCGGTTGGCAGTCACCGATCAACCATGCCTTCTGGTGGTTGATCCCGACGGCCTTACTTGGTGGCTGGCTGCTCGCCAAAATCATCCGGGATGCGGCCGAGTGCCGGCTGGCGCTGCTGACGTATAGCTCCGCGGGTGGCTGTTTTCTGGTGGCAGCTGGAGGGAGCGTGGGTTGGTCTCTGCCGTGGTGGGACAGCGCGGGGGGAGACGTTGCCAGCCGCACGGCCCTGCTGGCCGCGCACCTGCTGTTGCTGTCGGGGACGCTGCTGTATGCCCGCTACGTGGTGCTCGACGTCCAAGGCCTGATTGAGCACCGCAAGTCGGAACAAAAGCAGCCTAGCGCACCGCCGGCTGCCGAGTCCCAGCCAGCGCCCCCAGCCGAAACAGCGTCTGGCTCCGACCAGTGGGTTGACGGTAGCCAGCCCGAGTTGTACGAAGAGTCTGCCACGAGCCAGCGCCTGAGCAAATCCGAGCGGAAGCGGTTGCGGAAACAAAAAAATCGCAAACGTGCGGCTTAGCCCCTGCTCCCACTTCCCACGAAGGCCTGGCCCGGATTGTTGGTTAGCGCCATCGACCTTCCGTTCTGTGCGGTTTGCCGCCCAGAACGCACAGCCGCACACCGTCTCGCATGCCCATTCGCACTCGATTTGCCCCGAGCCCCACCGGCTATCTTCACATTGGTGGAGTACGCACCGCGCTATTCAATTGGCTGTTTGCCAAGGGGCAGGGGGGGCAATTCATCTTGCGGGTGGATGATACGGACCAGCAGCGGAATGTCGAGGCAGCCTTGGCTCCCATCTTGGAGGGCCTCCGCTGGCTGGGGCTGGATTGGGATGAGGGGCCCGAGGTCGGCGGTGATTTTGGTCCGTACTTTCAGTCGCAGCGCGGGGCCCAGTATCAGGCGGCCGTGGATGCGCTGCTGGCCTGTGGGGCGGCCTACCGTGATTTTGCCCGGCCCGAAGAAATTCAGGCCGAGCGGGAGCAAGCCCAGGAAGCCGGCCAGCAATTTACCTACAGCCGGAAGTGGATGGCCGCGGATGCCGCGGCCGCGGCCGCTTTTGAGGCCGCCGGCCGTTCCGGTGTGGTCCGCCTGAAAATGCCGCGTACCGGTGAACTGGTCCTGCAGGATCTGGTGCGAGGTCCGGTGCGTTTTGCATGGGCGCGGGAACAAGATCATGTCATTCAGCGGGCAGACGGTTCTTGCTTGTACCACTTGGCCACCGTGGTCGACGACCATGCCATGCAAATCTCACACGTGGTTCGCGCGGAAGAACATCTTTCCAACACACCGCGACAGATGTTTATCTATCAGCAACTTGGCTATCCGCTGCCGCAATTTGCACACTTGCCTTACGTGGCCGAGCCCGGCAGCAAACACAAGTTGAGCAAACGGAAGCTTGCCAAATATCTCAAACACCGTGACTTTTCGCGACTGAAGCGGCATGGAGACAACATTGCGGCACGTTTGGGCCTGTCCGTGGAGGCGGAAGTCTTCAATCCGGTGATTGTGGATTTTTACGAGCAAGTTGGCTACTTGCCGACGGCCGTCTTGAATTACCTGCTGCTGCTCGGTTGGTCGCTGGACGACGCGACCGAGGAATTCACTCGCGAGCAGATGCGGCAGCATTTTTCGCTGGACCGTGTGAATAAGGCCCCCGCCAGCTTCGACCCGCAAAAACTGCTGGCCTTTCAAGAGCGGGCCTTCCAGCAGCTGCCCGTCAAACAGAAAACGGCCCTCGTTTTGCCTTACTTGCAGCGAGCGGGCTTGGTCTGTGATCCGCCGCCGTGTGCCACGGCCCCCTACCTGAGCCAAATCGTGACGGCTGCCGGAGATCGGCTCAAAGTCGCTGGGGACATTCTGGACTACGAGGATTTTTTTGTGCCAGACGAGCAACTGGCCTACGACGAAAAAACGCTGGCGAAGCGTTTTCAAAACGCGGCTGGCGCTCGTGAAATTTTGACAGACTTCCGCCAGGAGCTTGGCGCCACGACAAGTTTTGACGCCGATGCAGTGGAGGTCGTATTAAAAAGTTTTGTGCAGCGCCAAGGGATTCAGATGGGCCAGATCGTGCACGTGCTCCGCTTGGCACTGACGGGCAAGGCCGTGGGTTTTGGCATCTTTGAAACACTGGCCATCTTGGGAAAGACACGTTCGCTGGCGCGGATGGACCGCTTGCTGGCCCAGGAGTGCGATTAGGTTTTACGTAATCTCAGAGGGCCTCGATTACGGCGGCAGCGAACTCACTGGTGGTGGACGTGCCGCCCAGATCCCCCGTGCGTATTTTGCCCGCCGCCAGGACGGAGTGCACGGCCGCGGCGACGCGATCGGCTGCCTCCTGCTCTCTCAAATAACGCAGCATCAGCACACCACTTAAGATCAGTGCGGTCGGGTTGGCCAAGCCTTGGCCAGCAATATCCGGCGCGCTGCCATGCACAGCCTCGAAAACGGCAACACCATCTCCCACATTGGCACTGGGCGCAACCCCCAAACCTCCTACCAAACCGCTGGTGAGATCCGACAAGATATCGCCAAACAAATTTTCCATGACCAGCACATCAAAGGCCTGCGGATCCGTGACCAGTTTCATGGCCGCCGCATCCACAATGCAGTCATCAAAATCAATCCGCGGAAACTCGGCCGCTACTTTCCGGCACGAATCCAGAAACAGACCGTCACTCAGCTTGAGGATATTGGCCTTGTGCACACAGGTTACGCGGTGGCGGTTTTGCCGGACGGCCGTTTGAAAAGCAAAGCGGGCAATCCTCTCGGAGGCCTGGGCCGTAATGATCCGCAAACTCTCCACCACACCGGGCACCACCGTGTGCTCCAGCCCACTGTACAGCCCTTCGGTGTTTTCACGGATGACGATCAGGTCCACGTCCTGATACCGTGTGACAATGCCTGGCAGGGAACGGGCCGGTCGAAAATTGGCGTACAGGCAGAGCTGCTGCCGGATCGCCACATTCACACTGCGAAAGCCCTTGCCGGCGGCCGTGGTTGTGGGGCCCTTGAGGGTGGCGTCTGCTGCCCGCACGGCGGCGAGCGTGTCCGGGGGCAGCGGATTCCCCTGAGTTTCTAGGGCCACCTGGCCCGCGGCGACTTCCTGCCAGGTGCAGTCGAGGCCCGCCGCCTCCAGCACCTGCCGCGCGGCGGAGGTGACTTCTGGACCAATCCCATCTCCAGGGATCATGGCAAGAGAATACGGCATACCTGTGGGCTCTCTTTCTGTTTAGGGTTCCCGGGCGGAAAGTGGCACGCTGAGGGCGGAGGCTCCACCACCGGTGACCGCGATGGCCAAGAAACTGTCTGCGGGCAACGGCAAGTCAAAAACTTCCGCCAGATAGGGAAAAACTGCTGGCACTTCGCGGCGGCTGTCCGCCTCAGCAAAGGCGTGTGCGAAAACGGTGGTCTGGCTTTCTTCTAGCGCACCCTCTTCCAGCTGACGGTCTTCGATGGCGGCTGCGACGACCTCGGGCCCCAGCCAATGTTCGGCAATTTCGCGACCGATGGGATCTTCACAGTCGAGCAAGAACACGACGGGTCGCGCGACACCGGCTCGGGATGCCTCATCCAGGGCTGTAAAGACCAGTTGGCTCTCGAGCACCTCAGCTTCGCTCAGCTGTTCCCCGTGATTCATGATGGTGGTGTCTGCCGAGGAGATGGTGGTCGGGAGGGGAGCTTCGCGGAGGCCCCTCTTGGACAACCCGCTGAGGGGGATCCAATACGTGTGCTGCTGCCGTGTGTCCGATCTCGCTGGCCTGACGGTCGTCTGAGCAGGACGCGCTAATTTTGCGTCGGATCACTCTCACTGGTCGGATCCGTATTGAGCTGACGCCTCAGATAGGCTGCCCGTTCGACATTGCGGTCAAATTTGTCGAGCTCCAGGCCGGACAGTTTTTGGAGGTGGGCGGGTTGGGTATGGATGAACAGCTTGTTGATGGTAGCAATTTCCAATTCGCCGATTAAACCCAAATTGACACCCATCCGCACACTGGACAGCAGGTGCATGGTTTCTTCCGAGCTGATCGTCTGGGCCGTGCGGAGGATGCCAAAAGCGCGGCTGACTCGATCGTGCAGTGTTTCGTGGCTTTCACGAATCAGAAATTCGCGCGCCTGACGCTCGTAATCAATCAGCACCGGCACCACGTCCGAAACCTTCTTCGACAGCTCCTCCTCAGTCAGGCCGAGGGTGATCTGATTGCTGATCTGGTAAAAGTCGCCCAAGGCCTGGGAGCCTTCCCCATACAGACCCCGCACCGCCAAATTAATTTTCTGCAAGCTCTTGAACACCTTTTCAATCTGCCGCGTGATGACCAAAGCGGGCAGATGGAGCATCACACTTACCCGGATCCCCGTTCCCACATTGGTGGGACAGGCGGTGAGGTAACCCAATTTGTTGCTGAAGGCATAGGTCACTTGTTCTTCGATCAGGTCGTCGAGGGAATTGATCTGTTGCCAAGCAGATTCGAGGTCCAAGCCGCTGTGCATGACTTGAAAACGCAGGTGATCTTCTTCATTGATCATCACGCTAAACTGTTCCGCCCGGTCAATCGCCACTGCCCGTGCACCTTCGCCCTCGGCATGTTCCCGACTGATGAGCTGGCGCTCGACTAGAAACTGACGATCCACATCCTCCAGATCTTCCACCTGGACGTAGAACGTATCTTCCGGCATTTTATTCGCTTCGCGAAGAGCGGCGATGCAGCCAGAAAATATCTTTTCAATCTCCGCCCGATCGGCTGCCGTGGTCCGCGAAATAAAGGGAAAATCAGCCAGGTTGCGTGCCAGCCGGATGCGGCTACTAATCACGATATCCGATTCCGGACCCGAACCCTTCAGCCATTCCCCACTCGTATTGGTAAGATCATCAAGGTGCATAATGGACTGGCAGGCTGCTGGCTACGGGGGGTAATGTTGGTCGTCCCTCCACCGGGTGACGACAATCGGCGGGGGAAAAGCGGGTTAGTCCTCGTCTGCAGCCGGGTCTGCAGCTGGTGGGGACGGACTCTCGATGTCACGAATTTGGTCCCGCAACTCAGAGGCCAGCTCGTAGTTCTCCGAGTTGATGGCCTCTTTCATTTCGCGGCGCATACGAATCAATTGGGTTTGCTGGTCCGCCCCCTGCGGGCAGCGCTTGGGTACTTTGCCGATATGATGGACTTGGTCATGAATGTTCATCAACAACGGTTCGATTTCCTCAGCAAAAAAAACGTAGTCATGAGGGCATCCTAAACGGCCCTGTTTACGAAACTCAAGGAAAGTAATGGAACAGATGGGACAGGCCCTTTGATCCAGGCGGGCCAGCTGGTCGGCCGTCTCACCAACCGCCAAATGTTGGGCCAGCAGCCCGGCCATGGCCGGCATCACCTCCGCCACATCTTCAGCACTCGGGCTGAGGAAGTTTTGGGCACATTCCTCGCAGAGGTGCAATTCGCTCGGCTCGCCATCCACCAAATCGGTGATGTGAAAAGTAGCCTGACGCTGTTCGCATTTTTGACATTTCATCACAACACCAGCCAGGCGGGAAGACCGCCAGCCCACAGGAGCTACCGCTCGGTTGTCGCGGTGCGCTCCGGTTGGTCGCTTAGTCGACCTGGGCGCGGTTCGCCCCTGTTGGAAATAGGTTCTCAGTAACGTACGCGGTGGCAAACGTGGCCTGCCTGCCACCACGGCATGCCCACGTACCAGGCGATTCTAGCCATGTACCCCTCAGTGTCAAGCTTCTTAGCCAGCTGGGGACGATTGACCACGGCGCGGCTCATGAGCCATCGCCGCCAGCGGTTGTTGGGGGGAGGTAGCGATTTGCGGCGATGGCCCGGGGCCACGGGCTCGTCGTATTTGAGTCAAATTTTGGAGCGACCAACGGGAGCGGGCCAAAGATTTCTGAGCGGTAGCTCACATTGGTTCGAGGCCATGCCTCGTTAGAGTCGTATTTACCAGCCTTTCCTCACCCCCGCTGCACGCTTCCCACCATGTCCCATTTTCCGGATCCGGATGAATTTGTCCGCCAGGCACAGCACGTTGATTTTGTGCCCGTCTATCGGCAATTGGTCAGCGATGCCCTGACCCCCGTCCAGGCGTTTCAGAAATTGGACGTATCGAGCGCTGCGTGTCTGTTTGAAAGTGTGATTGGTGGCGAAAAGGTGGGCCGCTACAGTTTTTTGGCCAGTGGACCGTTTCAGCAAATTGAAGCTGCGGGGCAGCGGGTGACCATTTCCCGGTTGCCGGCAGGGTCCACGCTCACGGCCGAACCGGACTGGAAAACGGAAACCTGGGACAGCCCCAACCCATTGGAAGACTTGCGCCGCGAGGTGGCCGCCATCCGCGTTGCGCATCTCGCTGAGTTGCCTCCGTTTATTGGTGGAGCGGTAGGCTACGCCGGCTACGATACCGTGCGTTACGTAGAACATCTGCCCCACGCTCCGCAGGACGACCGCCAACTGCCGGATCTGTGGTTTGCCTTCTATGATCAGATGGTCGTTTTTGATCACGTGCAAAAAACCGTGATTGTGCTGGCGCTGGCTGATGTCCGCAACGAGGATCCGGCCGCCTGCCAGGAGCAGTACCGGCGGGCTGCCCAGCGGGTGGATGAGCTGGTTTCCCGGCTGGAAGCGCCTGGCACCGCGCTCCCCTTGGCCGATATTCAAATTGGCGGCGTGTTGCAGCGGGACTACACCTCCAACGTGACGCAGCAGGAGTTCGAGGCGGCCGTCGAAAAATGCGTCCAGTACATTCGCGCGGGCGATATCTTTCAGGTGGTTCTCAGTCAACGGTTGCAGGCCACGCTGGATGCTCCGCCGCTGGAGTTGTATCGCACGCTACGGGTGGTGAACCCCAGCCCCTTCATGTTTTATCTACGGATGCACGCGGTGACGCTGGTAGGCAGCTCCCCGGAAATCATGGTTCGCGTCGTCGATGGCAAAACCACGGTCCGTCCCTTGGCAGGCACCCGCCCTCGGGGAGACAGTGAAGCGGAAGACAGGCGTTTGGCCGCGGAACTCTTGGCCGATCCCAAGGAACGCGCGGAACATGTCATGCTCGTTGACTTGGGGCGGAATGATGTAGGACGCGTGGCGGAATACGGCAGCGTGGAAATTTCTGATGTGATGGTGATCGAGCGGTACAGCCATGTGATGCACATCACTTCCAATGTTACCGGCCAGTTGCGTGAGGACTGCGATGCGTTTGATGCCTTGGCTGCATGTTTGCCAGCTGGCACCGTTTCCGGGGCACCGAAGGTTCGTGCCATGGAGATTATTGACGAGCTGGAGCCGCATCGCCGGGGGCCGTATGCGGGAGCGGTGGGCTACATTGATTTTGCCGGCAACATGGACACCTGCATTGCTCTCCGCACGGTTGTGATCCAGGACAACGTGGCGTATGTCCAGGCAGGGGCCGGTATTGTGGCCGACAGCGTTCCGACCACCGAGTACCAAGAAACGCTCAACAAGGCGCGCGGTTTGCTCAGAGCGATTGAGATTACCCAACAGCGGGCCGGCAGGTAACGGGGGTGTCGGACACGCAACCAACCAAGTTGACCCGCGGCAGTGGTTTCCTGCACAGCGGTTATCCAGGAGCGCCCTCCCCACACATGAAAAAGAACGGCCTCCGGCCGTTTTTTCAGAAACTGCAGATCTCACGGCACCAACTTGCCGGCCGGTGTGTCGGCCCTCAATTGGCTGATCATATCCCTCGTGGCCGCTTCGACGGCGGCTTGCCACCGCGCGTCGCCAAATTTCTGCTGGTACTCAGGCCGCCGGTGCGCGAAGTTGATGCCGCGAGAGTTGTTGATGATGGCCCCCAGTCCCTGGGCATCGAAGGCCGGTGCGACGTCCGCGGCCGACCCCCCCTGACTACCGAACCCGGGAACCAAAAACCAGGTATGGGGCATGGCGGCTCTAAGTTCGGCCAGCTGGGTTGGGTAGGTTGCCCCCACGACGGCCCCCACGATGCCATAACCTTGTGCACCGCAGGTTCGGGCGGACTCACCTTCCACATAGTCGGCCACCAGCTGGTAGATGGTGCCCTGTGCAACGGAAACGTTGAAAATCTTTGCTGCTTGCGCGACAGTGAGCGACCAACGGGAGCGGGCCAAAGCCTTCCGAGCGGTAGCTCGCATTGGCTGGCGGCCCTGCCGCCGTGCGACCTGTTGGTCCTGCAGCATGTGGCTTCCCGGGTTCGAGGTCTTGACCAACACGAACAGTCCGGCGCTCCGCTGTTCCGCCACGTGAATAAAAGGTTCTAGGCTGTCGGCCCCGAGGTAGGGACTTACGGTGAGGGCGTCGGCTCCCCAGGCACTGTGTCCGTCGCGACCCAAACTGCCCCGCGCATAGGCTGCGGCGGTGGAGCCGATGTCGTTCCGTTTGCCATCCAGCACAACGAGCAAGCCAGCCTGGCGGGCGTGGGCCATGACCTTGCCCAAGCTAACCATACCGCTGGGGCCGCATTCTTCAAAAAAGGCGGCCTGCGGTTTGACCGCAGGCACCAGCGGTGCCACGACATCGATAATTTCGCAACAGAATTGCTCACAGGCCTGGGCCCGCTGCTGATAGTCGGACGTCGGGGCAGGCGCCAAACTCGCGGGCAACAGCTCCCACCGTGGATCCAGTCCCACGACCACGGGATTTCCCGTCCGCCGGATGGCGGCTGCCAAATCGTCTCCAAAATGCTGCATAGAGGGCAGTTGTCGATGCCGCTTACCGTCATTCCCGCGCAGGCGGGAATCCAGGCACTCGGAAAGGTTTTCGTACTTATGGATTCCCGCATTATTCCACGTCATTCCCGCGCAGGCGGGAATCTAGACCACTGGCACTGCTACTGGATTCCCGCCTGCGCGGGAATGACTGGAACCCCTT
>CAMYJY010000098.1 GCA_947258835.1 uncultured Pirellulales bacterium | reverse complement strand
CCACACACAACCCGCAACTCGCAACTCGTAACTCGCAACTCTCAAACCCCGCCAACAAGCTACGCCACACACAACCCGCAACCCGCAACTCGCAACTCGCAACTCGCAACTCTGCGCGAGTTAGGAGCAGTGAATCCGCAACAAAACGCTGCGGCAAAAATCGCCCCAGACCCCGCCAACAAGCTACGCCACAAACAACTCGTAACTCGTAACTCTCAGCCCCTGCCACACACAACCCGCAACTCGCAACTCGCAACTCGCAACTCTTCAACTATGCGATCTTTCCAAGCCGAAGTTCAGTGGTAGCTGCGGATCGTTTTGGTGCTCCGGATCGAGCTCCTCGAACATCAGGCTGGGCTGGATGTCGTGGTTGTGTTGGTACTTGCTGGCATAAGCGTCGACTTGACCACACAACTCGTGATAGATGATCTGACAGATTTCGATCCCCGCGTAGATCCGCACGGGCTGGACGGCAAACATTTCCAACGTCCAGTAGCCGGCAAACCCCGCGTCACCAAAACCGGCCGTGACGTGCACAAACAGCCCCAACCGCCCCACCGAAGAACGTCCCTCGATCTGGGGCACCAAACCGTTGGTGGCGGTCCGTTCCGCCGTGCGTCCCAAATAGAGCTGGTTCGGGCTGAGCACCATGCCCTCCGGCGGAATCGCGATCCGCCGCACACGATTGGCCTTGGCCATGTCCAGCACAACCTCTTCATACACCATCAGCTCGTCGTGGAGCGACAGATTGTAGCTGTTCGGATTCACGCGTGCCGGGTCAAAGGGCTCGATTTCAATCTGGTCGCCCATCCGCTGTACAATTTCTCTTCCTGAAAGAATCATTTCAAAATCTCCCGCTCCTGCTGCTGCGACATCAATCACCCACGCCAATCCGCGGACAAAACTTCTGCATCGAACAATCTTCGCACCGCGGACGGCGGGCAGCGCAAATGGCACGCCCATGATGGATCATGCGATGCGAGAAATCAATCCACTCGCTCTGTGGCAAAATTTTCATCAAATCCTGCTCTACCTTGACCGCATCGCGGTGCTGGGTCAGCCCCAGACGACGGCTGATCCGTCCCACGTGCGTATCGACCACCACGCCCTCCGCCTGCCCAAAGGCAGTCCCCAACACCACATTGGCCGTTTTGCGTCCCACGCCGGCCAAGGCGACCAAGGACTCCATGTCGGGGGGCACACGGCCGGCATATTGGTCCACCAGCGCGCGGCTGCAGGCCTTGATATTCTTGGCCTTGTTACGGAAGAATCCCGTACTCTGAATGCTACGCTCAATTTGTCTGAGGGGTGCCACGGCGAAGTCGCGCGGGGTCTTGTATTTTTTAAACAGCTCCCGGGTTACTAAGTTCACCCGCTCATCCGTGCACTGCGCAGAAAGAATCGTGGCGATGAGCAACTGGAAGGGAGAATCATGGACCAGCGCGCAAGGAGCCTCCGGATAGTCTGCCCGCAAACGCCGCACCACCTTGGTCGCCAATTTCTTCACCCGCGTTCCTGCAGAGTTCTGACGAGCGGCCCGCTGTTTGCCTGACGTAGCCCGCACCTCAACCATGAGACCATCCTGATGTAAACGAGCAGCACACAGCTCCCGCCTCGGGAAAATTCAGTCGTTCCAAATTTGGCCAATGCAGCCGAGTGTGGGCAAAGTGCTAACTGCCAAAAGCGTCGGTTCCCGGGCGGCTTATGGCCCCGGGGCCTGGCGGGAACGGGCGGGAATTTGGAAGTACTGAAATGACTCAAAAAGAACATGTGTTCCCGTCGCATTCTCATGCCAGCTTACGCCGCTATTGTGCCGGACGAACAAGCACTGTCAAGATGCCCGTAACAGCACGCGCCAGACGACGCAGATGCCGGGCTGCGTGTTCCCCTGTCGGTGCACGGTGCAGCGACCAACGGGAACGTCCCTCTGTCCGCCGGGCCGCGGCCCGCGTGGGTCGCAGCCCGGTCACCCTGCGGATACCCGCGAAACCGCTCCCCGCATGCTAAATTTCCGCCAAGTAGCCTCGGGGGTATCCTAGCCCTGGTGCCAGCTGCGGCCTATAATTGGATAGCCCCACCCACATGAGCCGGCAACAGCCGCGAATTCCAACACCAAAACCTCGCTCAGGGGATGCCAGATGCAGGCCACCAACTAGAGTACGGATGCGACAGCCTGGCTACAGCACGGCCTGGGCCACGTCGACTGCGTAAAGCCCCCCCTTTGTAACCCACGTTGTTGAGATACCTAAGACACTTATGTTTCCTTGGAATGCTGAAGATCTGACTTTTGACGAAACACGCTTTCGCGGCAAGGTGCGGCTATTCCCCTTGGCTGAGCTGGTCCTCTATCCTCATATCATGCAGCCGCTGAATATTTTTGAGCCGCGCTATGTGGAAATGCTGAACGAAGCACTGGACAGCGATGGCCTGATCGCCATGAGCGTACCTGCTGGGCAGGCCTCCGCAGAAAAGCGGGTCTCGGGCCAACAATCCCTCCTGCCGGCGGAACAGCCGGCGTTGTTGCCCTACGCTTGCCTGGGTAAAATCGTAACGCACCAGAGACAAGCGGACGGGAACTACAGTGTCCTGCTGCTGGGGGTCAAGCGCGTACGGATCGAGCAGGAACTGTCTAGTCCGCGGGCCTTTCGCCAAGCCGAAGTGCGTCTGCTGGAAGACTTTTGCCTCAATGAAAACGACGCCGACCGTGCCGAACTCCAAGCGGCGCTAACACAACAACTGCAGGAATGCTTACCTGAAGCCCAGGCCGTCCCGCCGGAAATGGCTGAGATGCTCTCCGCGGACATCCCCTTAAGTGTGCTCACGGACTTAGTCAGCTTTGCCATGCCCTTGGAGCACGCCACGAAATGCGAATTGCTCAGCGAAAACGACATCGACCGCCGGGCTTGGATTCTTTTGGAGGCCCTCGGCAGCCTGGCCGACAACCAGCCGGAAAAATATACCGGCGGATACCTGCCACCCTTCAGCGAAAATTAGTGGCTGGTGACTGTTTTTTTCTGGAACCCGCAGGCTTTTTTCCGGAACCTGCAGGTTGTTCTACCCCGCCCAGCAGGTATGGAAACACTTGGTCCACGCGCCGCAGACAACACGCTGGCTGTGCCAGTGCATCTGGAGAGAAATACCTACCCATGAATCCCACCGACCAGCAGCCGACTTCGCCTGAGTGCGGAGCAGAGAACCCGGCAGCCCCCCAGGTAGATCTACCGCGACTCGAACATGCCGTTCGTGAAATCCTGGCCGCGGTTGGCGAAGATCCTCAGCGTGAGGGTCTGCTCGAGACGCCCGCCCGCGTCGCGCGGATGTACGCGGAACTCTTGGGCGGATTGCAGATCGACCCCAGCAGACACCTGAAGAAGTTCTTTACCGAAAAATACGATGAGATGGTTTTAGTTCGGGATATTACCTTCAACAGCATGTGCGAACACCACCTGCTCCCCTTTTATGGCAAGGCCCATATTGGCTACATTCCGAATGGCAAAGTCGTGGGACTGAGCAAGCTCGCGCGGCTGGTAGAAGATGTTTCCAAGCGTCCGCAAGTGCAGGAGCGGATGACGGAACAAATTGCCAATTTTTTGGACGAAGAATTGCAAGTCAAAGGCGTGGCTGTCGTGATCGAGGCCTCCCATTCCTGCATGTCGATTCGAGGCGTCCGTAAACCGGGCAGTGCCTGCGTGACCTCGGCCATGAAAGGATTGTTCCGCACCAATCTGTCCAGCCGCTCAGAAGTGATGACCCTGATTTACGGCAATCGTGATTGAAGCAGCCCCTCGTGGTTCGACTCCATCCGGGGCCAGATGGGTTGCCTGGGAATCAAACTTGGTAGCGACCCCTGGGAGTCGGCAACAGAGATTTTCACCGCTGGCAGTGACGAGTTTTCGATGGATAGCGAACGACAGCGTATCGAAGCGGATCTGCGGGGCCAGATCGCCGGGGACGTTCGCTGCGATGATTTATTCGTCCAGCTGTACGCCAGTGACGCCAGCATCTACGAACTCACCCCACTGGGTGTCGTACGGCCCCGCACGCTCGAAGACGTCGTGGCCACCGTCCGCTACGCAGGAGAAAACCAGCTGAGTCTGCATCCCCGTGGGAGCGGTTCCGGACTGGCCGGCGAATCGCTCGGTCGGGGACTGATCGTGGACTTCTCGCGGTACATGCGCCGCACCGTCAAAATTGAGGGCGATACGGCCCGGGTGCAGGCGGGCGTGGTGCTGGACCAGTTGAACCGTCAGTTGGCCCCGCAGGATCGCTGCTTTGGCCCGGATCCCTCCACCAGCCACGTCACCACCATGGGCAGCGTCGTGGCCATCGATGCCGCTGGCAGCCACTGGCCCGTGTATGGCTCGGCCCGTCAGCATGTCCGCGAGCTGGAAGTGGTTTTGGCGAGCGGAGCGGTGGTGCAATTGTCTCAGCACCGTCCGCCCGCGTCCCCGCAGCGGGAAGGCCCGCTGGATTCCATCCTCCGCGGGCTGGAGCGCACGCTGACCGAATACGCGGAGGAAATACAGGCTTGCCAGCCGCGGAGCGTCGTCAACCGCTGCGGCTACCGGCTGGATGACCTGCGCACCGGTTCCCAACTCGACTTAGCCCGGCTGCTCACTGGCAGCGAAGGCACCCTGGGGCTAATCACCGAAGTGACCGTGGCCACCGCGCCGTTGCCCCGCCATGTCGGCAGCGGGCTGCTGTGCTTTGAGAGCTTGGAGAAAGCGGCGGAGGCTGCCATTGCCTTGCAAGATACCCAGCCCAGCGCATGCGATCTGATGGATCGCCGACATCTTAGCTTGGCCCGCGAAACGGATCCGCGTTACGAGCTGTTAATTCCTGACACGGCCGAAGCAGTGCTCTTGGTCGAGCAGCGCGCGGACTCCGCCCACGAGCTCCAGCAGCGTCTGGCAGCCACGGTCGATCGTGCCCAGCAACAGACGCAGCTGGCGGCCTACCTGGCCGCGGATCGCCACGATCATGACATGCTGTGGCAACTGGCCAAACACTATGTGCCCACCCTGTACCGGCTGAAAGGCTGCACACGTCCTATTCCGGTTATCGAGGATGTGGCCCTCCCCCTGGAAGAAATGCCGGAATTTTTACGCCGCCTGCAAACGCTGCTCAAGCAGGAACAAATCACCGCCTCGCTGTTCGGACACGCAGGTCACGGCCAGTTGCACATCCGACCTTTCCTCGATCTGGCCAACCAAGCGGACGTCCGCAAAATGGCAACGCTGGCCGAGCGGTTGTACCCGGACGTGTGGGAACTGGGAGGCACCATTAGCGGCGAACACGGCGATGGGCTCAGTCGCACGGCCTACGTGGCCCGTCAGTATGGCGACCTGGCCCCGGCCTTTGGAGAAATCAAGGAGCTGTTTGATCCGGAACTGCTGCTCAACCCGGGCAAGATTGTCGCGGAAGCAGACTCAGGGATTGCCAATAACTTACGCCAGGTGAGTTATCCGCTGCTGGAAAAGATCACACTCGGCAGCAAAAGTCCGAGTAGCAGCGCCAAGCCCGTGGAACTCCAACTGGATTGGCAGCCGGAGGAAATGGTCCAAGCCGCGCGGCTGTGCAATGGCTGTGCCGCCTGCCGGACCCAAAATACGGCCGAGCGGATGTGTCCCATCTTTCGCTACGCCCCCCGCGAAGAGGCCTCCCCACGTGCCAAAGCCAATCTAGCCCGCGGTTTGCTGACCGGCGCGCTACCCGCGGACACCATCCTGGAAGATGCCTGCAAGGAAATCGCCGACCTGTGCGTGCACTGCCATATGTGCCGGCAAGAGTGCCCCGTGGAGGTCGATATTCCCAAGCTGATGCTGGAAGCCAAAGCCACCTACGTGGCTACCAATGGAGAGCACCTGCAGGATTGGCTCCTGGCGCGGGTGGATCTGCTCTGCCGCCTGGGCTCGCGTTTTTCACGACTCGCCAATTGGATGCTCCGCAACCGCGTGGGGCGTTGGTTTCTCGAAAAAGGGATGGGTATTGCCCAGGGACGAAAACTGCCGTCGCTCACCAGCCGGCCGTTTCTCCAGCAGGCCAGCGAGCGGCGGTTGCATCGTCCTCAGCGTAGTCGCGGTGAGAAGGTGCTGTACTTTGTGGACACCTATGCCAACTACTGCGATCCCCAGCTGGCGCGGGCACTGGTGGCGATTCTCGAGCACAATGGCATCCAGGTGTACGTGCCGCACGCCCAGCAGCAGGCCGGGATGCCACTGATTGCCCGGGGCGTGCTGGAACCGGCGCGTCTGGCGGCGGAGCATAATGTGGCCCTGCTGGCGGAAGGGGTCCGGCAAGGCTATACCATCGTGGCCACCGAGCCCTCGGCCGTGTTGGCACTCACGCACGAGTATCCCCTGCTCCTGCCCGGCGACCACGACGCGGAGCTCGTGGCCGAACATACCCAGGAAGCCTGCCATTACCTGTGGCGTTACCATCAACAGGGGGCGTTGCAGCTGGATTTTTCGCCGCTCACCGCCAGCTTGGGCTACCATACCCCGTGCCACACCAAGGTGCTGGGCGTGGGAACGCCGGCGGTGCATTTGCTGGCCCTGATCCCCGGCCTCAAAGTTGAGCTCATCGAGCGTGGATGCAGCGGCATGGCAGGCATGTATGGCATCCAACGCGCCAACTACCGCAACAGCCTGCGGGCGGGACTGCCACTGCTCAGTGAACTGCGCACCGGGCGCTTTCAGTTCGGCACCACCGAATGCAGCGCTTGCAAGATCCAAATGGAACAGGGCACCGCGCAAGCCACGCTGCATCCGCTCAAGCTCCTGGCCCTGGCCTATGGCCTGATGCCCGAACTGGCGGCGTTACTCAAGAGCTCCTCCGAGGAGCTGGTGGTAACATGAGCGTCTACCTCGACAATGCTGCCACCAGCTGGCCGAAACCGCCTGCCGTCTACACCGCGATGGATCACTACCAGCGGAACGTGGGAGCCGCCGCAGGACGGGCCACCTACCGGCAAGCCACCCAAGCACAGCAAACGGTAGCCGCCGCGCGGGCCGGCTGCGCTCGGCTGCTCGGAATCGAACATCCCGCGCAGCTCGTCTGGACCCACAATGGCACGGACGCCTTGAACCTGGCCATTCATGGTTTGCTGCGACCCGGTGACCATGTGGTGACCACGGTCTGTGAGCATAACTCCGTCCTGCGGCCCCTGCACTTTCACACGCAGCGGGGTGTCCAATGCACGTATGTCGACTGCGATCAGGACGGCTACATCCAACCAGCCGCCGTGGCACAGGCCCTCCGTCCCCACACCCGGCTGGCCATCGTCAACCACGCCTCGAATGTCACCGGCGCGCTGCA